>JAKEEV010000576.1 GCA_022616395.1 Planctomycetia bacterium
AGTTGCTTGATCACTGGCTGCACATCGCGATGCGGATACGCCTTCTTGTCCGGCACCGCGGAGAGCTTCACCACCACGTTCTTGTACTTCGACCAGCCCAACACAGTTGCGTGTTCGCGCGCGGTTCCCTGGAACGGCCTGCCGAGGTGGTCGATCAGCACACGCGTATCCTTGAACTCCTTGATGAGCGGCTCAAAGCCCTCCGCATATCGCGGTTCAAAGTGCAACTGCACCGCGAGATTCAGTTCGCCAATGAGTTTCCAGAGCGCGGTGAGTTCCGGCTTGCCGAACGGAGGAAGTCGGTCGGGGTTGTAAGCATGAATGCGAGCCGCGACGAGCGGCAGCTTCTTCGCCAGAGCCTTCATCTTCTCTGGAGTGCCTTCGCGACCCGCGAAGAACAAACACGTCCCCTTCAGTTTCTCCTTCCCCACAGCAAGGCAGTGTTCGAGATAACGGTGATCGTCCTGATACGGTTCGGGATGCACGACAATCGCGTAATCGACTCCGCCATCGGCCATGCACTTCAGGAGATGTTCGGGTGTCGCGGGTTCGGCCGGGGTGTAAGGCGCGTTCTTGTGGTAGGGGAACTTCGCATCGTCCTTCCCCGCGAAGCAATGAAGGTGCGTATCAACGACGGGCGTCATCGGCTCCGCAGCGGTTGCGCTCGCGGCCAGCGGCAGTACAGAGGCAGAAGCGATGAACTCACGGCGAGTGGAAGTTGACATGAAGCACCTGCGGCGAAGGGTAGGGAGAAAGCCGCAGTATAGCCGGGGGAAGAGCGCCGAGAAAGGAGCCGCGATCCTCGAATCGCAAATCAGAGCCGCGACCGTGAGGGAGCGCTTAGCCTAGATCGCTCCCTCACGGTCGCGGCTCCGAAGTGCTTGGCTTCAGCACGCTCACGAGCAATTTGTACAACCCCTCCGGGTCGTCCTTGTCTTCGGGCTTCAGTCGCAGGTAGATACTTTTATCATCGACCACCTTCAGCCGGCCGCGGCTCAGGCTCGCGAGTTGTGCGGCTCGTTCGGGAGTGCGGTAAGTGAAGATCAGGTCGCGGTTGTCGCGGTGAACGCTCGCGATTTGCCACTTCACGCACAACAGACGAATCTCGGTCGTGCGGAGCAGCCACTCGACCGGTTCCGGGTGAGCGCCGTAGCGGTCGCGGAGTTCCTGGCGGAAGTCATCGAGCTTCGCGATGTCTCGAAGCCGAGCGAGTCTGCGATAGACTTCGATTCGCAACTTCTGACCGGGAACATAATCGCGCGGCAAGTACGCGGGCCACGGCAGATCGACATTCACTTCCACCGCGACGCGCGGAGGCTGTTGCTTCAGTGCTCGCACCGCCTTTTCCAGAAGCTGACAATACAGTTCATAACCTATCGCGGCGATGTGGCCGCTCTGTTCCGCTCCGAGAATGTTCCCCGCTCCGCGAATCTCAAGATCGCGCATCGCGATCTTGAATCCGGCTCCGAGTTCGGTGAACTCTTCGATTGCCTTCAAGCGCCGTTGGGCGTTCGGGTTGAGCATCTTGTTCGGGTTCACGATCAGATACGCATACGCGCGGTTCTTCGA
Organism: Planctomycetia bacterium; assembly: GCA_022616395.1. Taxonomy (GTDB): domain Bacteria; phylum Planctomycetota; class Planctomycetia; order Gemmatales; family Gemmataceae; genus Gemmata. The sequence goes on from JAKEEV010000576.1 coordinate 1,570, forward strand.
CCGCCCGACGCGCCCTCTCAGTTGGTGCAAATCGGCCAGCCCGTAGATGTCCGCGTCGTCAAGGAAGATGGTGTTGGCGTTGGGGATGTCCAGCCCGCTCTCGATGATCGTGGTCGCGACGAGAATATCGGCTTCCTTACGCACGAAACTTACCATCGCCTTTTCGAGATCGTGAGCGTCCATCTGCCCATGCCCGACAACAACCTTCGCCTCCGGCACGAGAATCTTCACCTTCGTCGCGATGTCAAAGATGTCCTGCACGCGATTGTGAACGAAGTACACCTGCCCTCCGCGATTCATCTCGCGAAGGATCGCGTGGCGCAGAAGCTGATCGTCCCAGCGCGTGATGCGCGTTTCAACCGGCAGACGATCCGGCGGAGGAGTTTCGAGATTGGAAATCTCGCGAATGCCCAAGAGCGCGCTGTGAAGAGTGCGCGGAATCGGAGTCGCGGTCATTGTGAGCACATCGACCGTCACGCGAAGTTGCTTCAAGCGCTCCTTGTGCTCAACACCGAATCGCTGCTCCTCATCAATCACCACCAAGCCCAAATCTTTGAACTTCACATCCTTCGACAGAAGCCGGTGGGTGCCGACGATCACATCAATCTCGCCATTCGCGAGCTTCTTGAGTGTCTCCTTTTGCTTCGCGCCGCTCTTGAAGCGATTCACCACATCGACAACGAACGGATACTCCGCGAAGCGCTGGCTGAACGTACGGTAATGCTGCTCCGCGAGCACCGTCGTCGGCACCAGCACCGCGACTTGCTTTCCGCTATCGACCGCCTTGAACGCGGCACGAATCGCGACCTCCGTCTTGCCGTAACCGACATCGCCACAGATGAGCCGGTCCATCGGCTTGGCTTTTTCCAGATCGGCCTTCACTTCGGTAATCGCCGATAGCTGGTCGGGCGTCTCCTGGAACGGGAACGCGGCCTCGAACTCCTTCTGCCAGTCGGAATCTGTCGGGAACGCGAAGCCCGGAACCGCCTGGCGCACGGCCTGCATCTGAAGCATCTCGGCGGCCATGTCGCGCACGGCTTCGGATACTTTCTCCTTCTTCCTCCCCCACGCGGTTCCGCCGAGCTTGCTTAACTCCGGCTGTGTCTGATGCCCACCAACGTACTTCTGAACCAGATCAATCCGACTCGCGGGCACATAGAGCAGAACACCGTCGCGGAATTCGAGAACAAGGTTTTCTTCGAGCGCGGAACTCGGAGCGCGGAACGCGGAACTATCAGCACTCTCCGGTTCGAGTTCTTCTTCGCTCCGCGTTCCGAGTTCCGCGCTCCGCGTTTTTTCGAGCATCCGCATTCCGCGGAACCGTGCGATGCCGTGAGCGACATGCACGACATAATCGCCGTCGTTGAGGTCGAGGAACGAGTCAATCGCGCGTGATTCAATCTGGCGACTGGATCGCGTGGCGACCTTCACGCCCGGCGGCAGCAAGTCCTTGTGGAACAGTTCATGACTGCCGAGAACGACAACTCCACTTTCGACTAGCCGGAAACCGGCCCGGACGTGGCCCGTGACGAGTTGAAGGCGATGAGACGCGGCGAGCTTGCCGGCCTTGAGCACTTCCGTGAGCCGGTGGACTTCAGCTTCGCTCTGGCAAGCAATCAACACGCGCGACGAATCGCCCTGCGCGATGGCGTCGAGTTCGTCACGCACGCGATGCACGCTTCCGCTGAAGCGCTCGACCGATTCAACGCGCAAGTGAACAGACGCCTCTACACTTGGCCGCGGAAGCGCGGAGACGACCACGTTGGGCAATTGCGTGAGCCGCGCGAACGCGGCCTCTGGTGTGAACAGCCCCTCAGTGTCCGCGACGCGCTCGAAGAAGTGCTTCGCCTGCTCTTTCAACTCACGCGGATCGGCCAGGACGACCCACGAATCAGGGGGAAGGTAGTCAGTGAGGTGGCCGACAGGCGAACCCCGCCCGCGAGGGCGGTGGGTGTTCGTTGACCCACCGCCCTCGCGGGCGGGGTTCGCCTCCAACCCCATCAACACGACACTTGGCTTCTTCTCCAAACTCCTCTGACTGCCGACGGCGAACGTGCGGATGCTCTCCACCTCGTCGCCGAAGAACTCCAGACGCACCGGGTCGGCCGAATCTGGAGGGAAGATGTCGCAGATTCCCCCGCGACGACCGAACTCGCCCGGATACTCGACCGCTTCCACGCGCTTGTAACCATTGGCGACCAGCCACTCGGCCAGCTCGCGAGGTTCCACAATCTCACCAGTTGTGATCGTTCGACCGCGAGCCGCAAGGTCAGCGCGCTCCGGCACCGGCTGACACACAGCGGCAATCGCGCACACAACGACTTTCGGCGCGTCACTTGTCAATTGTTGAAGCAGTCTCAAGCGCGCGGATGTGGTTGGATCGAGCTTCCCCTTGTTGTTGGGCGGCATCGGCCACGTTTCCCACGCCTCGAACACCGCCGGGCGCGCGCTGGTGAACGTCGCGATGTCTTCGACCCAGGTTGAAACGTCCGCGGGGTTGGGCACCACAACCAGGAGCGTTCCCGGCACATCAACTGCAAGCGCGCTTGCCGCAAGAGACGCGGAGGAACCCCACGCGCCATCCACGGTGCCACTTCGATTCGCCAGAAGCGCAGCGCGCAATTCCCTCCAGCCTTCGGCTGCTCGGAGCAGCTCAGGCAGCGCGCGTAATCCAGCACTCGCCGGCGCTTCCACTGTCGCCGTCAACATGAACGTCGGTCCTCCAACCTGTGTATTCTACTACCGCAAGGAACCGACAAGGAACTAGCCCGACCCGTTGGTAGTGTCTCAGTTTGCTGTAGCTGGCCCTGTGACCCCGGACCGGCCTCACAGAGGCCGGCTACAAAAAGCCAAACTCAGACACCACCGACCCGTTCGGTTCAGCCCGACACCTCCGGAAGCTCATCTCTGGGAACAAGATTTTGGGAATCGGCACTTTTCCGCCAATGTCGGAAGGTCGCTTTCGGCGAAAATGTCCAATTAAATCCGCTAATCGCTTGCCATCGGTCCATCTTTCCCGCATATCTATCTGAACTCAGAATGACGCAAACTGTGCTACTCACCCAACTCCGCTGGAGTTGGTCTCGCCCTCCGTGTTGCTCCCCAAAGGGAGTTCTGCCGCGTTCTCACCCGCTCGCCCCATCTCATTCGCTCCGCATGCAATCCGGCCGCAGGACTCCGCACCGCTGAGGACTTCGCGAAATGTCCCAACTCGCCCGTTATCTCGGTCGCATTCCACTCGCTGGCCGGCTGTTCCGTTGTGGAGACAGCCGAACCGACCCCACCCTCCCCTCAGCAGTCATCGGATCGCGCGAACCTGTGCTGACCGCAACGGAACTTGTTCGCTCGTTCGGAACAGGAGAACAGCGGGGTTATGCTCTGAAGGGCGTGTCGATTGAACTTCATCCAGGCGAACTGAACCTGCTGATGGGACCATCGGGAAGCGGGAAATCTACTCTGCTCGCAATTCTCTCCGGGTTACTTCGACCCGATACGGGCACGGTGAGCGCGCTGGGCAAGGATGTGTGGAATCTGACCGACCGCGAGATGGAGCAATTTCGGCTGAGGCACTGCGGGTACATCTTCCAGGGTGCGAACCTCTTCCCGGCGTTAAGCGCCCGTGAACAGTTGGAGATTGTGCTCAAGTGGGGCGAGGGGTGTTCCTCGCGTGAAGCCCGCCAGCGAGTCGATCACATTTTGGAGCAACTCGGCATCTCGAACAAAGCTCACTTGCGACCCGCACAGCTCTCTGGAGGAGAGAAGCAGCGCGTTGCCATTGGTCGGGCGCTGGTGAAGAACCCGAAGTTGATCTTCGCCGACGAGCCAACCAGCGCGCTGGACTGGGAGAACGGCCAACAGGTGATGAAGCTGCTCACCGAAGCGGCCCGCGAGCGTGGGGCAATGGTTCTGGTCGTCACGCACGATCCGCGATTGACTCCGTTCGCGGATCGCGTGTTCGATCTGGACGACGGACGCTTACAGATTGAAGGTCAGCCG
>JAKEEV010000577.1 GCA_022616395.1 Planctomycetia bacterium
GAAACACAACTGGCCGCTTCAACGCGGATTTGATCGCTACTATGGCACCATCCACGGCGGGGGAAGTTACTACGATCCCTCAACACTCACGCGCGACAATACCCAAATCTCGCCATTCGCGGACCCGGAATACAAACCCAAAACCTATTACTACACCGATGCGATCTCCGATCACGCGGTCAAGTTCATCGCCGACCACGACAAGCAATTCGCGGAGAAGCCGTTCCTGATGTATGTGGCTTACACCGCGGCACACTGGCCGATGCACGCGCTTCCAGAAGACATCGCGAAGTACAAGGGCAAATACGACAAGGGGTATGAACCGATTCGCAAGGCGCGATTCGGGAAGTCCGCAAAGCTCGGTCTCATTGATGCCAAGCAAGGCATGACGCCCACTGCGGAGAAGTGGGAAGATGTCACCGATAAAGCGTGGGAGGCAGCCGGGATGGAAGTCTACGCGGCAATGGTGGACCGCATGGATCAGGGCGTCGGCAAGATCGTTGCGGAGTTGAAGCGCACCAAGCAGCTCGATAACACGCTGATTCTCTATCTGCAAGATAACGGCGGCTGCGCGGAACTCATGGGCCGCAAGCCACAGAAGAATCACCCCAACATCGAACGCCCCGCGAAGCCCACCCTTCCTCCGCTCAAGGCCGACTATTTGCTCCCGCCCGGTAGCGTTCCTCCGCAAACGCGAGACGGCTTCCCGGTGCGCATGGGACCGAAGGTGATGCCTGGTGCGAATGACACATACGTTGCTTACGGCCGCGGATGGGCCAATGTGTCGAACACGCCGTTCCGCGAATTCAAGCACTGGGTTCACGAGGGCGGCATCAGCACTCCGCTTATCGCTCACTGGCCGAAGGGCATCACCGCGAAGGGCGAACTTCGGCAGCAGCCCGGCCACCTGATCGACATCATGGCCACATGCGTCGAACTCAGCGGCGCAAAGTACCCCGCGAAGCTCGGCGAACACGCGATCACTCCGCTGGAAGGCAAGAGTCTGGTCCCGGCGTTCGCCAACAAGCCAATCAAGCGCGAGGCGCTCTTCTGGGAGCATGAGGGGAATCGCGCGGTTCGCCTGGGTGACTGGAAGTTGGTCGCGAAGGGACCGGCCGGGAAGTGGGAGCTTTACTACATCCAGACGGATCGCACGGAATCGAAAGATCTCGCCGCGCAGCACCCGGAGAAGGTGAAGGAAATCATTGAGTTATGGGAAGCGTGGGCGAAGAGGGCGCAGGTGCTTCCGTGGATCTCGAAACCCGAATACAAACCGGGCAAATGACGTATTCAACGCTTACGTTGGGCGTTCCGCAATGCACATCATGCAGTCGGAGACGCCAATTGCATAACACACCCACGCGGTCAATCTCGCGGCAGGCTTCCAGCGAAGTAGCCTGCTCCACACACTGCGATTCCCCTGCCGCGTCGCAAGCCGCGCGCTTGAGCGTAACCAGTCGCCGTGCCGAAACTGCCTGACTGGTTCGGGGCGAAACCCCGCCGTCTGAAGCATTGCCGCGAGTGTGCTGGGCGTGAAGTGCGTCAGATGCCGCGGCAGATCCAGGCCGAACCAGTCTTGACGAAAGAGGTAGAACGGCAGACTCTGGATGTTTGGAGTCGCGACAATCAGCTTTCCGCCAGGAACCAGAAGCCGGTACACCTCGCGGAGAATCTCCAGCGGCCGGTGGACGTGTTCGAGCGAGTGCCACATGGTCACCACATCGAACGAGCCGGGCTGGAGATCCGAGTGCGGAAGAGTACCCACAAGCGCTGTTAACCCGTGTTGCTCCTGGACTTGCTTGACCGCGCCAACGTTCGCGTCGAGTCCGGTCACTTCCCAGCCTTGAGCCGCCATCGTTTTCAGGAAGCTCCCCGCTCCGCACCCGAAGTCAAGCAGCCGACCCGGACCGGGCCAGGGCAACACTCCTCGGCGCTCGCTGCATGGCCGACCGAGTAGCCGACTCCAGATCGGCCGCGCTGGGCGCGAATGCCTCATCTTGCCAGGTCGGCGGTGTGGGTGATAGTCGCTGGGGTAGAACTGAGAGATCGTTCGGGCGTCTGGTCGTGGATTGGTGTAGATCAGCCCGCAATGATCGCAGCGCACGACCGCGAACACGAATCCCGTTCCAGGTGGAGGAAGCGGATCGGGTGCTTCCAGGAGGAGTGAGTTGGTGTTACGCCGACAGAGAGGGCAGGGGGATTCTTCCCAGACCACGCTCGGGCGCTGCTCAGCGCTCGGTTCGGCGACCGCGAAGGCCGGGCGATTCGTGGTCATCGGGACAGCCCTTCCATGAGCCGGTTCGGTACAACGCCAGGAGTATTTACCCCGCTTCCCCTTCCGCCGTCAATTCCAGCTTGGCTGTCGTCAGTGCCTCTCATCTTTCGCCGACGGATGGCGCGCCGTTCCTTGGCGCCGCTGGCGATCCAGTCATGCAGAAGCTTCAACTGCATGGAATTGGGGCCTTTCTTGTCCTTTGGCATGTCGCCGCTGGCGGTGCTTGTGTACATCGTGCTGTCTTCGGGTTTCCCCGGCACCAGCGGCGGCCCTTTGCTCTTGAGCATCTTGGCGACGCTTGTGACATCGACATCGCCTTTGGGCTTGCCGGTTGAGCCGCCGTGACACTCAAAGCAGTATGTCTGAAGAATCGGGAGCACTTCCTTGAAGGAGACCGCCTTGACGACTGGTTTGCTGACACCCGCATGAACAGCGCTGGCGATGGCCACCACTTCCTTCAACCCGACTCCCTTGACCTCCGGTTGGGGTGGAGTCACGCCAACGGGCGTGTCTTTCGGTTTGGGTTGCGGGTTAGTTCCATTTGCTTGCGGCTGGGGTTGCGAGGGTGGGGGCGTCACGCTCGGCGGTTTCGGTGCGGGTTTGTCACCGGGCTTCTCGGTGTTCTCTTTCTGCTTTGTCTCCGTCACTTCCGTTGGTTTGGGCTTTTGCGCGCCGGTCCAGATTCCGAAAATGAACCCCGCAAGGACAAGCACCGCGTAGATCGACCCGAAGATCCAGTGCGCATTCGCCGAGAGCAGGTTGCTGGGAGTGTCGGAATCTTCCAGATCAATCGCGGACTCGTCGGGCATGTTAAGTGCCGGGGAAAGGTGTTGGTGGTGTGAGGTGGCCAAGGTGGGATTCGAACCCACACGCCTTTTGGGCGCTCGATTTTGAATCGAGTGCGTCTGCCATTCCGCCACTTGGCCAAGCCTAGTTCAGAATAGATTCTCGGGGGGAACGGATCAAGCCTTATCGTCGCTCCGGGCGCAGTAACGGGATCTGGCAGTGGAATCAACCCAGCCGGCTAACGCCGGCGGTTCGCCAAAGCCCCGTCGAACCGTCGGCGTTAGCCGGCTGGGTCAAACCACCACAACGCCAGAAACTATTACTGCACCCGTCGTTCCTGAAAGTGTTGATGGCGGTCAATGTATCCTCTCGTACACCGATCAGTGCATTCCTTCTGGAGTCGTCCTTCGAGTGCGAGAGGAGTTATCGCCGTGGGTAGTGACCAGTTGCCTGAGCGACTCGATGTGGTCGCCGTAGCCCCTCACCCGGACGACCTGGAAATCCTCTGCGGGGGCACACTCGCCAAGCTCGTCAAGCAGGGGTACAAGGTTGGCATTTTCGATCTGACTAGCGGAGAACCAACTCCACGCGGAACTCTGGCGACGCGCAAGAAGGAAGCAGAAGAAGCCCGGCGCATACTTGGCGTTCAGGTGCGAGTGAACGTCGAGCTACCCAACCGCGTGCTGATGGACGGCCCGGAGGCGCGATTCGCGCTGGCCACACAGTTCCGCCGATACCGGCCTGGGATCGTCATCGTTGCCGGGGGTCGCACACCGGCTGCTTCGCCTGACCACCTTCAAGGGCAGTTAATCGGCGAGGCGGCGCGGTTTTATTCGCAACTGACAAAGTGGGACGAGCGCTTCGACGGCACCAGCCCGTATCGCGTGCCGCATCTGGTTTACATTCCGTATCCCTTCGACGCCGAGACCCGACACTGGCACAGTCAGTTTGTTGTGGACATCAGCGACACAATCGACCAGAAGATAGCCGCGGTGAGAGCCTACGAGTCGCAATTCGACACGGCTCGATTTCAGAAAGTTGAACACCTCATCCGCTCAACGAACGGCTTCCACGGAGCGCGCTGCGGCTACATGTTTGGCGAACTCTTCGCACTTCCAACGCCCATCGGCGCGGTGGATTTGGTTCAGGTGGTTCACGGGAGCAAGGGTTCGCTCGCTCCCGTGCAACTGCCGGGGAAGGACCATCCGCCGATGGGGTAGCTGGATTTGGCGAACCGCGACTGTCAAGGAGCGGGTGTCGTTCAAAGACCACCCGCTCGGTTACCCTCGCGGTTCGCCAAGAATGGGCGCCAGAATCTCCAGCACTTCGATGACGGGGCGGTCGCCGGTGTAAATGACACCAACGCGGCCGTAAGTCTCGGAGCCAGGCGGCATCTGGAACCACTCCGACATCGTTGGGCAGAGCGTCAACTTCAGGAACGCGACCGGTTCGATTCGGCGGAGCATATTGTGTTGGATGAGGATTCGGCCCAGTGGCGTCTTTCCTTCGATGATTGCGTTGCGCACTGGCTCCGGACACACTCCGAGATTGATCCGCACCAAACCGAACTGCACCACCTTCCGGTTGTCGTCCTTCAGGGTGAGCAGAATCTTTCGCGCGTACTCGTTGCCGTTGCGTCGGCAGTTCAAAACTTGCACATCCACCGGTGAGCGGTAGAACTCTTCCACCGTCACCGTCATGTGGTGAGTGTGAACGAGCAAGCGGTGATACGGTTCGGGAACTTCCTCAGCGACTATCTCGCTCGCCTCGGGTCTGTCGGGCGAGTCGGGGAAGAGCCGATAGAGTTGGTCGAACGTTGGGGCGTTGGTGAGCAACGATGGCCCTTTGGTGGGAAGCAAACGGGCGGTTGGAGGGGAATACCGCGCCGAGGCGGGAGGTTTACAGGAACAGAAGCCGCAGGATCAGCTCAGACAAGACACGATTCAAAGAAGAGGACTGGCCACAAAAAAAGCACAAACAGCACAAAAGAAAACCAGAGACAGAAGTTGATTTCACTTCATGTCTTCTGCTTTCTTTTGTGCTGTTTGTGCTTTTTTGTGGCCATTCTGTCTTCTGTTTTCATCGTGTCTTTATCTGCGTTGATCGTGCGGCTAATTTTGGTCACCGGCCCAGTTCCACGAACTCTACCACACTCTGCCGGGGGAGTTCGGGCTTTTCCAGCACGCTATCGACGAGATAGTAGAGCAGTTCGCGGAGTTCGGTCGGCTCGACTTCATCCGCCAGCGCTTCGGCCTTCGCCTGGAACTTGTCCACGAGCTTGTCGGCCTTCTCGAAGACCTTCGCCGTGAAGTAGAGATGCCTCACGCGGGCGACGATCTCGTTGCTGTCGGCGTCCGCGGCGGGGGATTGCGAAATCAGGTGAAGCAGTTCCTCGCGCTGCGCGGGCGAAAGTCCTTCGAGCGCCAGAGCAAGCAGAAGCGTTGGGCGGGCCGCGAGTACATCCTGGCCGGACACCAGTTTGTTATCCTCGTCGCCAGTCCAGTCCTTGATGTCGTTGAGAATCTGGAACGCGACCCCGACATTGCGGCTGAAGTCCGCGATCATCTTCTCGTACTGAGCGGCCTCACCCGCGAGCCGAACGCCGGTATAGAGCGCGGCTTCGAACGCGGGCGAAGTCTTCAGCGCGTAAATCTTCAGCGCGTCGAGCGTCGTGAGGGCTTTATCCTTTGCGTCTCTCCAGAGCAGTTCCGCGCCCTGACCTTCGGAAAGCTTGATGTGGGCGTCCGCGAGCTTGTCCAGAATGTCCGCGGTGGGTTCCGCGCCGAGCGCCTTGCGATCACGCGACACACACCGATAGCCGAAGCCGATGAGGTAGTCGCCGATGTTGATCGCGGTGCCGACTCCGTGAATGCGGTGAAGCGTTTCCTGCCCATAGCGGTATGCGTCGTCATCCTCGATGTCATCGTGAACCAGACTTGCCTTGTGGAAACTCTCGATGGCGAGGGCAGCGCGCTTGACCGCGTCCGGCAGTTCCCATCCTTCCTCGGAGAGCGTTCCCGGAGCGCCCTTGAGCGCATCGTAAGCCGCAAGCGTGATGAATGGCCGCGAGCGTTTCCCTCCGCGGGCGAGAAAGTCATACGCGATGGATTCGTGCTTGCGCAGCGGATCGGTTTCTGGTGAACCGGCACGCGGGCGCGGAACGAGGCGCGACAATTCCGGCTCCTCGAACATCGCGTTCGCAGCGCGCATCAGATGCATGTACGTCTTGGTCTTCGTTCCTGGCGGCGGAGTGTGCAGGTCGATTGATTCAAATACCCAGTCGTTATCGACGGAGGTGTTCTTGCAATTACTCGAAAGCAGAGGAGTCGCGATGCACGGAATCCCGGCCAAGAGCACCTTGTCGAATGCTTTTTCCAATACATTCAGGCACGCGACACCGACGATTGCATCGATGTGACCGCTGACGATGATCTTCAGCACAATTGGAGTGCCTTCGCTGACCAGCACCTTGTACCCAAGTTGCTCGGCCTTCGTTCGGAAGTCGCCGACCTCGCACGCTCCGCACTTCTTGCAGTCGAGGCCGAACTCGTCGTAATCGGCGGGGCAACCCTCAGCGTTCTTCAGGCAGTGCGGAAGAAGCATTAACCGGCGGTGGAAGGGAATCGCGGCGACCTGATCGCGCCAGAACTCGTTGGTGAGCATCACCATCGTGAAGCCGAGCATGGACTCGCCCAGCCCAAGCGACTTGAGCACCGTTTCGGCCATCTCGCGTGTTGATTCCTTCGTGAGCGGCTTTGACTTGTCGACTGACTTGCAGAACTGGTGAACCGCGGTGCGGATCGCGTCCCGGACTTCGCGCGCTTGAGGCACTTCCTTGAACGCCGCAGAGTTGAGTTTCGGGGGCTTGGTCGGAGCACGTTCGGTCGTGGCTTCCGTCTCGGGTGCTACGGCGGTCGTCACGGTGTGTTCCTTGCGAAAATCGGACACAAATGTCTTGAAGCCAGTTAACCAGCAGGGAGAAGATACGAGTCGGTGGGCGTCCGAACCAGTTTGCCAGAACCTCTTCGCGAAGCAAACAAAAACGCTACTTGCGTTCGCGCGGTTCTCATGGTTTGGTGTACCAACCCTATTCGCCAAATACCTACCCCTACCCGGAGTCTTACACCAATGACCCGTTTCCTTTGCCTTCTTGGCCTGTTAACCCCGTTCGCGGCGATTCGGGCCGAAGAACCCCAGGTGGACCCTTACGACCAGTCGAAAGTCGAACTGGAGAAGGAACCGCCCCCCGACTTCAAAGGCAAGCGAATCCTGATCGTCGCGGGGCGACAGAGCCACGGCCCGGGCGATCACGAGTTCTTCGCGGGTAGCGCGATCCTCATGAACTTGCTCAAGCAAACCGATGGAGTGTTCCCGATCATGGCACGCGACGGCTGGCCGAAGAACGAGAAGCTCTTCGAGAAGGCCGATTGCATCGTGCTCTACATGGACGGCGGAGGAGGGCACCCCGCGATCAAGGCCGAACGAATGCAACTCATCCAAAAGCAGATGGAGCGCGGAGCGGGTTGGGTGAATCTTCACTACGCGGTGGAGTATCCCGTCAAGGCCGGCGACCGCGATGTCGCTGGTCCGGTGAAGGGCTGGATGGGCGGCTACTACGAACGCGATTACTCCATCAACCCGCACTGGGATGCGAACATTCGCAGTTTGCCAAAGCACCCGATCACACGCGGAGTGAAGCCGTTCACACTTCGCGATGAGTGGTATTACGGAATGCGCTGGATCGAGGACATGAAGGGAGTCACGCCGATTCTGCAAGCTATCCCGCCTGAGGGCACTCGCCGAACCGAGCACACGAAGCTACGAAAGGGCGAGATCGAGACGATGGCGTGGGCCTTCGAGCGGAAGCCGAGCGACCGGAGCAAAGAAGTTGGCCGCAGTTTCGGCTTCACCGGCGGGCACTTTCATCGCAACTGGGCAGACGAGAACTTCCGCCGCGTGGTCGTCAACGCGATCCTGTGGTGCGCGAAGGTGGAAGTCTCGGAAACCGGCGCACCCGTGAAGTTCGACCCGGCCGACTTGAACAAGAACCTGGACAAGAAGGGGAAGGGCGAGTTCAAACCGATCCTGCCGCCGGAACCTCCGAAGAAGTGAGCAGTAATCAGTGATCGAGTTATCAGTTCAGCGAGCGTGTCTGAGGGTCGTTCCCCTCCCCCCGCCACCCCCCGGTTTTCTGTTTTCTCTCATTCGCCCAGGTTTTGTGGGGTTAGGTGCGTTTTGGAGAGGGGCCA
>JAKEEV010000578.1 GCA_022616395.1 Planctomycetia bacterium
ATTGAGAGTCTCTATACATACGCGATGACCAAGCGGATGCTTCTGATCGGTCTTCGTTCGCTCGCGGTGCAGTTCGGATTGCGTTATCTGTATCTTGTGCCGTCCACGTTATACGGGCCGGGTTATCACACCGATGGCCGGCAAATGCACTTCATTTTTGATCTAATTCGCAAGCTGCTCGTGGCGAAATCAGGCGGCCCGCCCGCTGTGCTTTGGGGCGATGGTCACCAAAAACGCGAACTCATCTACATTGACGACTTTGTGGATGCAGTCGTGCGACTCACTCCAGTTGTTGATAACGACATCGTGAACGTCGGGTCAGGTGAGGAGCATTCCATCCGCGCCTTTGCTTCTTCAATCTGCGAGTTGATCGACTACGACCCTTCACGCATCCGCTACGACACATCGAAGTACGTTGGGGCGCGGTCGAAGGTCCTCGACGTGTCGAAGCTCACTCGTCTCTTGCCAAACCGCAAGCTTACATCACTTCAAGTTGGTCTGCGCACGACTATCGACTGGTTCCGCTCCGCGATGCCGGCTCGCGCGGCATGACACACATCACTTGCTCGGCTACAATCGTCGGCATGGCCTTGAGGGTTCACCATGCCGAAGCCGTTTGCGATTTATCACGAACACCCCGACTGGTTCCGCCCGCTGTTCGCGGAACTCGAACGCCGCGACATTCCTTTCGTGAGGCTCGATCCGCGCGCTCACGTCTATGATCCCGCTGAGAAGTCATCGCCTTATGCGCTTGTGTTCAACCGCATGAGTCCATCGGCGTATCTTCGCGGCGGCGTGCAGGGCATGTTCTTCACTCTTGGCTTCATGGCGCATCTGGAACGGCTCGGCGTGCCGGTCGTGAACGGTTCGAAGGGCTTCGCGATCGAAATTTCCAAAGCGCGGCAGCTTACGTTGCTCGAATCGCTTGGCCTGCCTTATCCCAAAGCGCGCGTGATTAACCACGCGTCGAAGGCGGTCGAAGCAAGCGAGGGGCTTCGCTTCCCAATCGTGGTGAAGGCGAACATCGGCGGCAGCGGCGCGGGCATCGTGAAGTTCGCATCACGCGATGTACTTGCTGCCGCCGCGAGCGCAAACCAACTCGATTTCGGCGTCGATCACACAGCGCTGGTTCAGGAGTACATCCCGGCTCGGGCGCAGCACATCACGCGCGTCGAGACGCTCGGCGGGAAGTATCTCTACGCGATCAAGGTTTACACCACGGGCGAATCGTTCAATCTTTGCCCCGCGGACATCTGCCAGCGTGCCGACGGCGTGGAGTTGGTGCGAGCCGCGTGCCCGGTGAACGCACCGAAGACTGGCTTGAAGGTGGAAGGCTACACGCCACCGCCGGAAGTGATCTCCGCGTGCGAGCGGTTAATGCAGACTGCCGGCATTGATGTCGGTGGCATCGAGTACATGATCGACGACCGCGACGGCAAGCTTGTTTACTACGACATCAATGCGCTGTCGAACTTCGTAGCCGACGCCGTGAACGTGGTCGGGTTCGATCCCTTCGCCCGACTCGTCGATTATCTGGTGAAGCGTGCTTCGTAGGGGCGATGCCGACTCGAAAGCAAGGACGTAACCATGCACACACTTACGGTTCAGACGAAGTTCACCTTCGGTGACCGCGTCCGTGTGAACTCATTCACCCAACGGCGCAAAGGCACCGGCACGGTCGAGGCCATCATGCTCGACCGATATGGACAGACCAGCTACATGATCGGGTTCGATGGCAGTGAGGAAGACTTCCAACCCGGCATCCTTGAGAGCGAAATGACGATGCTGGAGGAGGCTTCGTAGGGCGATTCAAACAGACTTTGCGGGCGGACGCCCGCAGTCCCAGGGAATTCACACATGCGCTACGGTTACTGGATGCCGGTCTTCGGCGGGTGGCTTCGCAACGTTGACGACGAGAACATGGCTCCCACTTGGGAGTACAACAAGCGCCTCGCGCAACGAAGTGAGCAGATCGGTTTCGATCTCTCGCTTGTCGCGGAGCTGAATCTCAACGACATCAAGGGCGAAGAAGCTCCTTCACTCGATGCGTGGAGTACGTCCGCGGCGCTCATGGCCGTGACGCAGAAACTGGAACTGATGGTCGCGGTGAGGCCGACGTTCCACAACCCAGCGCTGCTCGCCAAACAGGCCGCGAACATCGACCACATCGGAGGGGCCGGTCGGCTCTCCCTCAACGTCGTTTCGAGTTGGTGGAAGGACGAAGCGACCATGTACGGCGTCCACTTCGAGCAGCACGACGACCGCTACGCCCGCACCGCGGAGTGGCTGAGCGTGGTCGATGGCGTGTGGAAGCAGGATCACTTCAGTTTCGAGGGCAAGTTCTACAAGGTGAATGACAACGTGCTTCAGCCCAAGCCGGTAACGCGCCCGCGGCCGGTGATTTATGCCGGTGGCGAATCCGAAGCCGCGAAGAATCTGATTGCGAAGATGTGCGACGCTTACGTGATGCACGGCGACCCGCCGGAGCGCATCGCGGAGAAGATCGCCGACATGCGCCGCCGACGCGAGAGCTTCGGACTGCCGGCGATGATCTACGGAGTCGCGGCTTACAGCATCGTGCGGAACACGGAAGCCGAGGCGAAGGCGGAACTGGCCCGCATCACGGACGTGAAGCAATCGGCCGCGGGGTATCACAACTATCAGCAGTGGCTCGCGGGCACGCAACTCGAACAGCGCGTGTCGCTAGAGGACTACTCCGTGTCGAATCGCGGTCTGCGAAGCGGCCTGGTCGGCACGCCGCAGCAAGTCCTCGACCGCGTGAAGGCGTTCGAGTCCGCCGGCGTGAATCTTCTGCTTTTGCAATGTAGCCCGCAGTTGGAGGAGATGGAACGCTTCGCGGACGAGGTGATTCAAAAGAGCCGCTAACAAGGAATACGCCCATGAAGCTGACAGAAGACGAGTGGCTATACGAGATCATCGACCCGGCTTACCTGTTGCCTTTCGTAAGGAAGGGCAGCGCGCGGAAGCTCCGGCTGTATGCTTGTGCTTGCTTCACCGCACTTCAGCGCGAGCCACTTCAGTTGAAACTTCCAGAGGAGGTGCTTCAACTCGTCGCTGTCGCAGAACAACTGGCAGACGGAAAGGCGAAGGAGGCGGAGCGGAGTAAAGCGGTTCGCTCCGCCGCGAAGTGGTTGAACGAACTCGGCACATTCCGCGCAGCCGCTCGCAAAACGTTGGAGAAGGACGCATACAAAGCCGCCACGCTCACTGTGGATTCAATGGTGGAAGAATACACCGAGATGGAAGACGAACGCGGACTTGAGGAGATTGACCGGATAGTTGAAATCAACGAAGTCCTCAGTCCAGAGCTTCGGGAGATCTTCGGGAATCCCTTCCACCCCGTGAAGTTCAACAAGAAGTGGCGCACCTCAGACGTGAAACTGCTTGCCGAGGGTATTTACAAGGAGAAGTCGTTCGACCGGACTCCGATTTTGGCCGATGCGCTTCAAGATGCTGGGTGCGACAACGAAGACCTTCTCGACCACCTGCGAGAAACGGGTTCGCACGTTCGCGGATGCTGGGCGCTCGACTTGGTGTTGGGCAAAGAGTGAGATTCGCTGCGTGCCGAAGCGCTTCGATTTTCCGTTTTCAACTGTGAGCTTCATCGCTTTGGCGCGAAGCAAGCCCCGGATTTCTCCGCGACCACAATTCGGCCCTGAAACTTCCTGTATCAAGTGTTTCAAGCGCTTGCCTCCGGCAAACCAGAGGCTAGGCTCGATTCGCTCGCTCCGCTTGTCGCTCGTCGCGGCCCACTTCGAGCACTCGCCCACATTCCCAGTGCCCAACCCCAAACCAAGTTCCCTCCGTCCTTGCGAGTCGCGGCATGGAGAACCGGATGAAACCGTCGCAGCTTGATGTCGAAGTCGAAACGGTCGTCGTCCCCTGCACGGCCAAAGACCTCCGGGCAACCTTCGGGTGGCTCCTGACCGAGATGCGAATGGTCGGGGAACTGTTCCGCCCGGAGGAGCGTGCGCTCCTGCGGAAGATCATGGCTCACACGGACGGCCCGCTGACCGTGGGCGATCTCTTCCCCAAGTTTCAACGCGAGAGCGAGGAACACAGAACGCTTCGCAGGCTCCGGGCCGCTCACTTCATCCGACCAGTCAGCACCGGCCGCTGGGAACTCGATGAACCAATCGAACCGACTCCGTTCGGTCGATTGATGTGGGACCAACTCGGAGAAGAGCGAATCTTCACTCCTCCGCCGGTCAAGCCGAAGGCGAAGACCATCGAGCAGCACACCCCACCTCCGAAGGCGTCCTCGGTCACCTGGGACAACCTCCTGGAATGCGTTCGCGAACGGCAGAAGCGTCTCGCCTCGGCTCAGGAATAAACCATTCGCGAGTTTCAACGCCCAAGCAGCCCGGATTGACCCACTTCCACACTTTGCGATACGCTCCCTCATTCTTGGTGGAGTCAGGAGGGAGCGTATGGATGCGCCCGAATCGCGAAGTCCGCTCGCATGGTGCCGGTTCCTCTTCAGAGGCATTCTGTTTCCCGGCACTGCCGACGCGGACACTCGCGTCAAGCAACTCTCGCTCCTCATCCTGCTGATTCTGCCGGCCGCGCTTCTGTATCCATCGCGCGGATTCCATCTGCTTGAACCAGACGAGGGGCGCTACGCGCAGATTCCCAAAGAGATGCTTCAGAACGGCTCCTGGGTGGTGCCAACACTTCAAGGCGAACCGTACCTCGACAAACCTCCGCTCATGTATTGGCTGACCGCGCTGAGTTATCGCGTATTTGGCATCACACCGGAAGCCGCTCGGCTTGTTCCCGCGCTGTGCGTTCACTTCACGATTCTCGCAGTGTTCTTCATCGGTCGAAGGAGCATCGGTGAGCGTTCCGCGTTCTGGGCGGCTCTGTTGCTGTCGGTTGCGCCGGGGTTCGTGAGCGTTGCGCGGTTGCTCTTGCTCGATGGCTTGCTCGTGCTGTGCGTGACCGTCTCCGTTCTCTGCGGCTTTGAAGCCGTTCGCGCCGGTACACTGAAACGCGGCTGGTGGTGCGCGGCCGCGGTCGCTTCGGGATTGGGTTTCCTCACGAAAGGACCGATTGCCGAAGTGCTGCTGTTCGTGCCTCTGTGGGTGTACGGGTTCTTGACAACCAATCATGTTCGTCGAGGCGTAAGCCCGACGGTTACCGGAACGATACCGTCGGGCTTACGCCTCGACGAACCGAAACCGTCGGGCTTACGCCTCGACGAACCG
>JAKEEV010000003.1 GCA_022616395.1 Planctomycetia bacterium
CCGTTCGACAAGGAAGGCTACAGCGACATCTGGAAAGAAGTGCAACAACTGAATGCGAAGAAGACACCACCCGCGGACGAATGATTTTGGCGAACGGCGAGCCGTCAGCCCGCCGAGTTGATTCACGAGTTGTGTTATTACGAGTCAACCGCTGGAACTGGGATGCGGATATGCCATCACAAGCCATGAACGCTTGGGTTTCGACTCGTGCTGCCGTATTGGATGAATTGCTGGGCGTTATCGGTGTCATTCGCGGGTCGAAAAAGGTTCAGAGAACAGCCATCCAGTACCTGTCTCGATCTTTTGCCGTGATGCTGTCAGCCGAGTTTCAGGGCTTCTGCAAGGATTTACACCGCGAATGTGCGGAACATTTTGCGTCGTTAGTACCTGCCGGGATCGAAGATGTGGTACTTCAACAGTTCCTTGCTCAACGACTTCTGGATCGAGGAAATCCGAATCCGGGCAACATCGGCGCGGACTTTAATCGCCTGGGACTGAAACTCTTCGACGAAGTGTTCCGAACGGACTCGCGAGTCCTCACTTGGCGGCAGGAATTGGATAATCTGAATGAGTGGAGGAATGCCGTTGCTCACAATGACTACGCCCCAGCTCGGATCAGTGCCCAATCGCAGCTCACCCTGACGCAATTACGTTCCTGGCGGTCGGCTTGTAACCACTTGGCAGTAGTATTCGATAAGGTGCTGGGAAAACATCTCGAAACGAAAACCGGCGTGAAGCCGTGGTAGTTGGAGGGTATCCGATGAGTATCGAGACTTCAAAGTCCGCTGCGAAGCCCAAGTTTCGGGTTGGGGAGTGGGTTGCGTATACCTCGGGAATCTCGCGTCACGTCGCGGAGGTGATTGAGGATGTCGGCCCTGTCGGCGCACGCGGTCGGCGTTTCTATCGCCTGCGGGAACCGATCTGGTATGGTGAACCAGTTGAGTACGAGTTGCCAGAAACTTCCCTTGAGCCGGCGACTCACGACGACCTGAAACGTCGCTATCCACCAGAACAGCAGCCGCCCAGCCCGGATGATCTTCCCCAATCGGACTACGAATAACCCACGACTCACGGAACAGCCCGCGCGAACCAACTCCGTCAAGCGTTCGTGGAAGGGGAATCGCCGGTGGTCGGCGATCACGCGAGAGGTTGCAGCATGTCTTGTATCCGGTTGGTCCTCGCAAGGAGTTCGTCGAGGATGGAGCCGGTGAGTTCCTCTTCCAGTCGGGTCAGGGCACGAGCTACCGTTGCTCCGTCGAGTGTGCGGTGGTCATACACAAGTCGCACGTTCACAAATCCGTCGCGGTCAATCACGCCGTAAGTTAGAGTCGTGGTGAGAGGAGAGATTGGGTGAAGCGATTCCGCGCCCAGCGACGAGTAAACGCTCAGGCCGAACGTTCCGAACTGGTTCGCCCGACTGCGCGGAAGGTTCAAGCCCAGCCAGAGCAACGCCCGGCGGATCGGTCGCGGGAGCCGACCCATCCAGAGCATTTTTCGGAACGGCTTGACCTGTTCGATTGGCGACTTCGCAAAACTTCGCACGCGCTTATCAATTTCGGTTAGGGGAAGTTCCGCGGGGTTAACGATTCGCCCGAAGAACACCGCCTTCTCTCCGAGATACTCGCGTTCGACGGCAATCGATGCCACGCTCGTTGGGTATTCGCACAGGTGCGCCCACGGCAGGGCAACGTAAGCGCGTCGAAGTTCCGGCATCGCATCCGCCACTCGCGCGTAGGCTTTGAGGAAGAGCGCGGGCCAGCCCGGTCTGTCGGTAATCACCTCTCGAGCGGCCGCGACCTCGGCTAACTGCATTGTGCGCTGAACCGGGACAGTCGGGATGCCATTCGCGAGCCGGAGCAAGTCCGCGAGGAACTTTCGGGGGGCTGACAATTCGAGCCATCGCCCACGCATGGGGTGATCCTTTCAACTCGGCTTGTGGGCGCGGAAAATGTACGCCTGATCGCAGTAGCTCAATCGCTGAGCGATCTGCACGAACCCGACAGCAGCCAGCTTGCGGGTGACCACATCGGCGGGCAAGTAGTGGAACCGGCCGGCTCGCGCCTCGCGCTTCAGCCATCGCCCGTACCAGAGCATCCGCCACGACCGCTTCAGATATTGCAGTGGACGTTCGGATTGGAATGCGGCCAACAGAGAGAACCGGGCCACCTTCGCCCAGGATGGATTCGGCACGTTGACCGAAAACACGAACCTCCCGCCTGGACGGATGATGCGGAACACTTCAGTCAGGAGTTGGTCGTAGGCAGCGGTTGTCCAGGTTCCGGTCGCGAGGTCGAACGCTTCGGCGTAGGAGATCGACAGCCCCGACACGACATGATCGAACTCGCGATCCGCGAACGCTTCCAGTCCGGCGCTAAAGTCATGGCAGACGAACTGGATTCGCTCGCCCGGCGCGGGAGTCAAGTTTTCCCGCAATCGTGCGTAGGCGTCCGCATTCGCTTCAGCGCAATCGGCACCCACAATCTCCGCAACCGTCCCCGCAGTGCGTTCCCAGATTGCCCGCGTGATCGCGCCTCCTCCACAGCCAAGATCGAGCCATCGCTCACCGGAACCGGGATTGGCCCACGCGAGGGTATCAGCAAGCAACTGGCGGTAAGGAGGCAGATCGTGTTGCCCCCAGAACGCCTTGGCGCATCGAGTGTCAGGCCAGTAACTCCGGGCAACGGCCGGCATCCTGTCCTCGCCGTGTGTGAAGTTGGGGAAGGGTACTCGGTCTTGGGTCTCAACCCGCGAAGCGACCAGAGCGGGCGCAACCGTTCCGAAGTCACCTCAGATTCCTGACGGATGCGAGTAACCCAAGTGAAGTGATTTTGTCAAGAGCGTCTGGAAAGCCGAATCGGCCGCTAACACGCGGCCAGACGAATTGATGTGTCGGGGATTGTTTTACGCAATCATCCCGGCGTTGATCGCGTAGGCCAATCCGCCGAGGTAGAGGGCCATGCTCGTCACACCGAACAACCCACAGATGGGATAGGACGAGTAGCCGACCAACCACGGAGGGCCTTTGTACTCCACGAATGGCCGAAGCACCTGAATGAATACCACTCCGCCCGCGTGGATCGCGACCGGCAGCCAGTACGAAGAGCCACCGATCAGGTAAGCCGATCCCAGGATCACTCCCAGCCCGAAGAGGCCGAACGCGGGGAGAAGCAGTCGCTTCTGCGGGCGGAAGAAGTGGACTGATGCGAAGATCGCGGAGCTGAGCACAATCGCCGCGACCATGCCGCTACGTCCGGTCATCGTGAGCAAGAGCGAGTTGAGCAACACACCCCGGAACACCGCCTCTTCCACGAACGCCAAAGGCAACGCGGTAACCAGACAGCGCGCGACCCTTTTCATCGCCTTCGCGGGGTTGCGGGGCGGGGTGAACTTCACCCAACCAACCAGCACATTGAGCGCGAACATCGGACACAAGCAGAGGAACGCCGAGAGCAGAATGCCCGCGAAGAGTCCCCAGTTCGCCGGGTGCAATCGAGAGCGGTGGTAATCGAGTGGGTGTTCGCTAATCGTCGCGGGGTAACCGAAAAGCACCCCCAACAGCACGCCTTGAAGCGCGAGTTTCATACCCCAGCGAACAAGCGGCTTCTCGGAGCGATGTCGCAGCGGTCCCACACACCACGGTTCGCGCGCGCAGATCAATAGCAGAGTTTGAGCCAGCCACAGAGCAGCGATTCCGCAGAGAATCACAGCCAGAAGGATCGTCGCGTTCATGCCGCCCTCGCCGCATGATGCCCGATGGTTGCCGGTTGACGGAGAACCTTCGTCCAGCCCTTATCCAGCCAGAACAGCCAGTCGGCGGGAGATTGCCGGAGCTTCGTCTCGAAGTGCGAACACCACCTCTGCAAGCCGTCGCGCAGTGCGGTCTCGCGGTCGGCGCTCTTGGGCAATTCCAGCGGTTCGGAGAACACAACACGCAGCCGTTCGCGAGACGGGCAGGTCGGGTCTGTTAGCCACTGCGAGCCAGCCGTGATGAGTGGAGCGCCGGAGCGCATCGCCAGCAGGATCATGCCGGGCGAAAGCAAGACAGTGCGGCCGAAGATGTTGACCGGCAGACCGGAAGTGCGTGACGTGAGCACATCTGGAGTGATTCCAAGCGTGCCTCCTCCGCGAAGAACGCGAAGCATGGCGATCATGTCACCAGCAGCCGAACCCGCGCGCGGTCGGAGGACAGTTTGCACACCTAACGCGCGATACCAGCGATCCTTCACCCCGGCCCAGCCCGCGTCCTTGCTTTCGCGCACAAGAGCCGTGACCGGATGTCGGCGATGGATCAGCGCGGCCGCAATCTCGTGGCAGAACAGATGCGGAGCCGCAAGCACCACGCCCTTTCCGCGCGCAACCGCATCATCGAAGTGCTTCACACTGTCAGGATCGAGATCGAGTTGCGTGCCCGCGAGTGAGCCATCAAAACCGGCTTGATACACGCCGAGACTATGCCCAATCCACAGCCCCAATCGGCGGAAGTAAGCCGCGATCGTGGAGTCGGATGAGTCCATTCCCGCCGCGTGCAGATTGTCGATCAACCGCTGACGCAGCCACGGAAGAAGATGAGCGAACCGGCCAAGCGATACTCCGAGCGACCGGCTTCTCACACAACCGAGCGAACCAGCCGCGCGCAGTGCCGCAACTGTTGCTCCTCTGGTAATTTGCCGCCGAAGACCATCGAGCCACTTCATCGGCGGGCCTCCCGCAAATCAGTCAAGTTTCCCCGACCGCGTAAATAACAATCGGATGCGCGGAGCAAGCGACGTGAACAAATCAGGCGGTATGGGCGGACCAGCGAGTGAGTGCTAGGATGCCTCGAAATCAATGCGGAGACCGAACGATGCGTATCAACTCCGCCAAGCGGCTGCTTCGTGAAGGGAAGCCGGCCGTTGGCACGTGGCTATCGCTTGGCAACATCACCGCGGCTCGCTTCCTCGCGCGGATGGGCTTCGACTGGCTGACGGTCGATGTCGAGCACTCGCTGGTGAATGTCGAGACCACCACGCACATGATCGCGGCCATCGCGGACGCGGGTTGCGTTCCTCTGGCTCGTGTACCAAGCAACCGACACGATCACATCAAGCGCGTACTCGATAACGGCGGCTTCGGAGTCGTCGTGCCGATGGTGATTACCCGTCAGGAAGCGCAAGACGCGGTGAGCGCGTGTCTGTATCCGCCTCACGGCACGCGCAGCGTCGGCGGAAGCGTTCACGCACTCAATTTCAACGCGACTCCCGCCGACTACTACGCGAAGGCTAACGACGAGCTACTCATTGTGCTTCAGTGCGAGCACATCGACGCGGTGAGGAACTTCGACTCGGTTTACTCCGTGCCAGGTGTGGATGCGGTGTTCGTTGGTCCGAACGATCTGGCCGCGAGTATGCGAACTCCCGACGGCAAGCCGCCCGCGCCAGACGTATTTAAGCAAGCACTTGGCGACATCCTGGCGGGTTGCAAGCGGATCGGCGTCCCGGCGGGCATTCACACCTTCAGTATCGAAGAAGCGAAGTCACGCATTGCCGAAGGCTGGCAGTTCATCGCGGTGAACAGCGAACTGAAGTTCATGACCGAGACCGCGAAGAAAGTGACGGATGCGCTGAACCTGGGCAAAGGTGGCGACCTGGCAAAGTATTGAGGAGAGAACTAACCACAAAGGCACAGAGACACAGAGAAGACAAAGATAGAGAAAAGCAGAATTCATTTCATCTGTTTTCTCTGTGTCTCTGTGCCTCTGTGGTTAGTCCTGTCTTTCTCCTTGTCCACTCGCCATTCGCGCAGTAAGTAATTTCAGTCGAGAGAACCGCACGAGGTTTTGCAAGCAATGACGGCTCTGACGCGAAACTGGCCGGCATACTCCGCAGTCGCGGGTCGTGCCGGTATTCGCGCGCTTGCCACCATCATTAGCGCCCTCGCTATCGCAGCGGCAGAGGCCGCAACCTGACTCCGGTAACTCGACTTCTTGGTTGCAAAACACCTAAAGTCGGCCCCGGAGTCAACCTCCGGGGCCGATTCGCTTTTCCGAGAGGCCCTTTACGAAACTGAGGTCGCGATGCCAACAAGCCCGCTGTCGCGGTCGGAGAAATCCCGCCGCACCACCGATTCTCCCATCAGCTACTTCATCCAGAAGGCGCTCGAAACGCCCAGTCTGATTTCATTCGCTGCCGGTTTGGTGGACGAAGGCTCTCTTCCGGTGAGTGAAGTCGGCACCGCGATGGCCGAACTCGTTGCCGATCCCACAGCAGCCCGCGCCGCGCTTCAATACGGTTCCACACAGGGCTTACCGAAGCTGCGCGAACAGCTACTGCAACTGGTCTGCGTCGCGGATGGCGTCCGACCGAGTGATGTAAGCCTTTCGGTTGAGGATGTGTGCATCACGACCGGCTCGCAGCAGCTTCTGTACTTGCTCGGCGAGGTGCTGTTCGATCCGGGCGACATCGTGATCGCGGAGGCGCCTTCGTACTTCGTCTATCACAGCCTGTTGCAATCACACGGAGCGAAAGTGCTCTCCGTGCCGATGGACGAACACGGCATGAAGATGGATGAACTGGAATCGCTGCTCGAACGGCTTCGGCGGTCCGGTGAATTGTCCCGCGTGAAGGTGATTTACACTGTCGATTACTTCCAGAACCCCACTGGGCTGACGCTCGCGCGCGATCGTCGCTCGAAGCTCGTGGAGTTAGCCCGCCGATACAGCACGAACCACCGCATCCTGATTCTCGAAGACGCGGCGTATCGCGAACTTCGCTTTTCGGGCGCCGACTTACCGAGCGTGAAGCGGTTCGACCCGACCAACGAGTTCGTCGTTTACACCAGCACATTCTCGAAGCCGTGCGCGCCGGGACTGAAGACCGGCTACGCGATCATGCCGCCCGACGTGATGGAGCCGCTGTTGCACCTCAAGGGGAGCCATGACTTCGGCTCAGCGAACCTGATGCAGTTTGTTGCATCTCGATTGCTCGCTTCGGGCGCTTACGCGAGTCATCTCGAAGAGTTACGCGAAGTGTATTGTCGAAAGCGTGACCTGATGCTCGAAGCGCTCGACGCGGAGTTCGGCGACTTCCCCGGCGTCTCGTGGACAATTCCAGCGGGCGGCCTCTACGTGTGGCTGACGCTCGACGGGATCGACACCGGGCCGAACGGCTCACTGGTGCAAGCCGGGCTGGACGCGGGGGTGCTGTATGTGCCGGGCGAATTCGGTCACGTTCCCGACGAGAATGGCCGCGTGCCAACCAACGAATGCCGACTGTGCTTCGGAGTCGCGACCACGGAGCAGATCCCCGAAGGCATCCGCCGACTCCGCCGCGCCTGCGACACGATCAGCAGAATGAGCAAAACGAAGAAGGTGAAAGCGGAGGTGTGATGCGCAATCGCATTGATTCGTTTCCATCTGCGGCGGGTTCCGCAAATCCGATTCGGTACTTGACTTTTGTACAGTAATCACGCATACTGGAG
>JAKEEV010000579.1 GCA_022616395.1 Planctomycetia bacterium
AAACCCCGCGAAGGTGAAGATTCCACCCTACTATCCCGACACCGTGCCCGTTCGCGATTGCGTTGCGACTTATCACGACAACGTCACCGCGATGGACTACATCGTTGGCGATGTACTGAAGTTGCTCGACGATCAGAAACTCTCCGAGAACACCGTTGTGGTCTTCTATGGCGATCACGGCTGGGGCTTGAGTCGCGGAAAGCGCTGGCCGTATGACAGTGGGCTTCGCGTGCCGTTTCTGGTGCGCTGGCCGGGGAAGATCAAGCCCGGCAGCGTGCGCGAAGACTTGGTTTGTTTCCTTGATCTCGCGCCAACGGTTCTCTCACTTGCAGGCACGGAGGTGCCGGCTCACATGCAAGGCCGCGTGATGCTCGGCGAGAAGACCGGGCCAGCTCCGAAGTTCGTCTTCGCGGCCCGCGACCGCATGGACGAAACCTACGACCGCATCCGCAGTGTACGAGGTGAGCGGTATCGCTACGTTCGCAACTTTGAACCCGGACTCCCCTATTTCCAGTACATCAACTACATGGACGAGATGCCGATCATGCGCGAATGGCGACGGCTCGCGTTCGAGGGGAAGTTAAACAAGACGCAGATGCTCTTCATGAGCCGCACCAAGCCGAAGGAAGAACTCTACGACATCCAGAACGACCCTTACGAGATCAACAACATCGCGGAGGCGGAGTCGGTGCAGATCCAGGGAATCAAGAAGGAAATGTCCGACGCGCTGGACAAGTGGATCAAGGACACGAAGGATTTAGGCGAAGTGCCGGAGAAGGAACTCATCAAGCGCGGGCTGGTTCGCGACGTGCTGACGACCGAATATGACGCCCGCGTGAAGCTGCACCCGAAGACACCACCAGTGCCGTAACCAGGCGAACGGCCAGCGTAAGCTGGCTGGTGAAGCGCTCACTTTCACCAGCCAGCTTACGCTGGCCGTTCGCCTATTGCTCTTCAAGTTCTTCCAGAGCGGCGAAGTCGATGCGGATGGGACCGCCGAGGGCATTGACGCGGAACTCAGTGGTCTTCAAGCCGGTATCGGGAATCTGGCCAAGCGGTTGGTTGAGGAACCAGGCCGCGAGTGTGCCGCCGGCTCGTTCATACGACACTTCCAGGTAGGGTCGGCGGCCTTCCTCGATCCGTTGCTTTGGGGTTGGCATCGGAACTGTTGCCCCGACAGGCTCAAACGCGCCTGCTGAACCAACACACCTCCCGAACGCGGCACCGGTGTCGCGATCCAGACGCACCAGCCAGCGCGTCGCGGAGTTCGCTGGGCCGTCTGAAGTCGCGATCACCACTTCCACCGCTGTGGACTGGTGCGGGTCGATGCCGAGTATCACGCGGAAGTTCCGCGGCGGAGACTTGAGCGGTCGCGTGACTCCACCCTTGCCCATCAGCACTTTGGTCTTCTCGATGTCGTCATCTTCAGCGATCTCCCACTTGGACCCAGGGACCGGCACCCAATGATCGAGAGTGCCGCTGCTGTAGAGCAACACTTGCGTGCCGGTCTTGTACGCCTTGGGATTCGGGCTTGAGTTTGGGTTCTGGTTCGGGTCCGGATTCTGTTCTGTCTTCTCCTGGGGCCGGTTGAACGCGCCCGCGACAGCCGCGACTCCCACCGCTACACCCAGCACGCACAGAGCCGCGACCGCGTACACCCAGCGCTTCGATCGGCGCTCTTGTTGATGAGATGCAGAACGAGTAAGCGCTGGTTGCTGTGTGGGCGTGACCACGGGAAGACCCGCGGAACTGAATGCGCCCGCCAGACACGGCAACGAGTCGATGCGAGCGATCAGTTGCGTGTAGTCTGCCGGGCGATCCGAGGCGTTCGTCGCCAGCATCGCGCTCACCAGGTCGGCGCTCTCCGACGAGATTGGCGATTCGAGCCGCGGGCAGGGCATGGACTTCTTCATCATCACTTCCCACACCGTCCGGCCATCGAACGGCGGCTGACCGGTCAGGATGTGGTGCATCGTGGCGCCAAGACTATAGATGTCGGCACGCGGATCGACACTGCTACCGGTGAACTGTTCCGGGGCCATGTAGACCGGCGTGCCAAGTACGACACCGGCGGCCGTCTGGCGGTGGTCGGAGTCGCCCGGATTTCGACGAGCAAGAGCAAGCCCGAAGTCGGTCACCTTCACCATCGGCACACCCACCGGCAGCGGAAAGCCAGTCGGTGGGTTCACGAGGAACAGGTTGCCGGGTTTCACGTCTCGGTGAATGACGCCCAGAGTCGCTGCGTGTGCAAGAGCCGCGGCGGTCTGCCGGGCGATGAGCCACGCGGTGCGTTCGTCGAGCGGGCCAGTTCGGTCGAGTCTCTGGCTGAGGTCTTCGCCTTCAAGTAATTCCATCGCGAAGAACGCGCGACCGTGTGTGTGTCCGCAATCGTAGACCGCGACGATGTTCGGATGCTGAAGCCGGGCCAGAGCCACCGCTTCTTGCTCGAAGCGCGCAACAATCTCGGCCGGCATGTTCTCGGCCATCCGCACGGTCTTCAACGCGACCACGCGGTTGAGGTTCAACTGTATCGCCTTGAACACGACCCCGCACGCGCCGGTGCCAAGCGGTGCGATCACCTGATAACCGGGAACCGAATCGAGTGGAGAGAACTTGGCCGCGTCTGTCGGCGGCGCGGTGTCGGCACCAGCTTGCCCGGAGACGACGGTATCTGTCATCGGTCTGGGAACC
The DNA here is from genome assembly GCA_022616395.1 of Planctomycetia bacterium. Taxonomy (GTDB): domain Bacteria; phylum Planctomycetota; class Planctomycetia; order Gemmatales; family Gemmataceae; genus Gemmata. The sequence continues at coordinate 2,692 of JAKEEV010000579.1, forward strand.
GGCGGAACCGGTTCGGGGTATTGAATTGTGGAGAGTGGAAATGTTAACCCCGCCACCTGACGAGCGGGAATCCACGTCGATTTGTCTGAACTGACGCTATCCGAAGATCGTAGTCGACCATCGGCCGCGCGGTTGCGCAGCTCGTCGAGAGTCAGCGGGCCTTCCAGTTGCCCGCCCGCGGTGATGTACCATGAGTTCGACATGCCGAACGGTCGTCCGCTCCGCGAGCTTTCTGGTCGGGGTGGAGTTACTTCTTGGCGTTCAGTTTATCCAGTTGCGAGAGTAACGCCTTCACTGATGGCCGGTCCGTGGTGGTTTCTCCCACAAAGGCGAACACTGCGTTGCCCTTCTTGTCGAGTATGTAAGTCGACGGCTTCGCCAGGTCGGCGCGAATCCCAAGCGAATCAACCGCCTTCAAGTCTTTGTCCAAAAGCAGCGGGAACGGCACCTTCGGGTTGCCATCGTTACCATCCACCTTCGCGTTGCTGAGGAACTCTGGCAGTTTCTCGGTTGGGCCGGGGAACACCATCAGGATTTCGGCATCGCGTTTCTTGAACTCTTCGTGATTGGCGGTCAGCGAGTTCACCTGAGCGAGACAACCGGGGCAGAACAGCCCGCCGGGGAACTGAGGCATTCCCTTGACCACCACAAGCACCACATTCGACTTTCCTCGATAGGACGCCAGATCGACTTCCTTGTTGTTGGTGTCGATGAACTTCATCGGCATCTGATTGCCGGAGACTTCGCGGTTGGCTGGCTTGTCGTGGAACTCGGATGCGGTCTGCTGCAGGTCTGGCGAACCGTACGAGTATTTGGGAGGCGTGGAGGACGAGGAACTGCACCCGACAATCGCGACGAGCAATCCAAACAGCGTGAGGATGGTAATTGAGCGCATGACGAGCGGCCTCGGGGCGAAGATGACGCTTCAAATATACGCCGCGGAGCAAATAATGGATTCCGAATGAGGGGGTTGGACGGACAAGTGCGGCTGCGATTTCGGGAAGGGAATCCACTTCCGCAAGTCCGCGGGGTTGCGAGTCAGACACAGAACGCCGCGAAACGCGAGAATTGCCTGAGATTCACTCACCCAGCGAGTTTTCCGCCAGGATCATTCTGGTCCAACGTGGCAGACTTTTTCTTTCGTAGCTCTGGGTCAGGTCGACTACTGATCGTGGCTACCGTGAGTTGTGCAATCGCATCGCCGGGGCGCAGAATGAAAACGAACGGTCCCAAATTCGCGATCTCAAGAGCAATCTTTCCCTTCCAGCCCGAATGAATTGTCGGAGCAGTGAAGTGAACCAACAGCCCAGTTCGTGCCCGCGTACTCTTCGCGTTGACGAACGCAATCAACTCTGGATTTTGCTCTGGTGTTCCGACAACTTCCTTCGTGGTCCACAGAAGAAAGCCGCCAGGTTTGAGTATGATTTCGTTCCCTCTGCGGAAGACCTTCAACGAGTCCGCGACCATCGGATCGGCAGGTTCTTCTGGAACTCGAATGAGGTATTCGGCAGAGAAGTTCTCCCATTCAAAACTGCCGAGATGGAGGTAAGGGCCGCCGGGGGTGCCTGCTTTCTTCTGTTGATCTCTGAGACGGCTTGCATCCCACACCTTGGCGTGTTCGATGTCGTCAAGGTGTAAGTCAATGGACGTTTCGTCGTAGCCGCTGTTGAAGTGCTCGGGCGGAGGAATGACGATCAGTTTCGCCGATTCGATGGCCCACTTGATGTCGCGATTAGACAGGTACATGTAGCCCATCCTGAATGAGATTGGCTGAGATGTCGCACACACCGCCATCGGGCACGGTGATCGTTACAATGGAGCCATTCTCGCCGATGACGCGGGCTGTGAGCAAACCCTCCATCTGCTCGCCCGGCGGTGGTTCCTCAGGTGGGAGAGGAGTACCATCGGTACGGAAGCAGTATCCAATGTACGCAGTTCCAGTATAATAGCCACCACTTGGTGCAGCGATTAGAAACTTTCGCTCGTGGGCAAATCCTCCGCGCGAGAAGTGGCACAGGACGCGGACAGTTTGTTGAAGTGCCATTTGTCTACATCTCCATTCTTACACAGTGAACTAATGTATAATACACTAGCACACTGGGGCAATTTGTCGAGGATGGTAGACCGTTCATTTTGTAACCGGCCTTCTCTCGCCACGCAACGACCGAGTTCGGGGCGATACGTAATCATGCCTCCTGATCCCACGTCGAGGCCAATCGAGAGCAACCGAAATAGTGATCTTGCAATCCTCGGGCCAACCGCGCATTGCGCGCTGGGTATGCTGGGAACTTGGTAAAGAAATGAGGGCTGACGCGAATGAACAGCCGCGAGAAGCCAGCACCGTTCACCCGCACCACTTCGCGAGCAAGTTCGCGGT
>JAKEEV010000580.1 GCA_022616395.1 Planctomycetia bacterium
GTGCCGGACGAGCAAGTCGGGTTCATCGTCGCGGGCAAGCCCACGTTCTACGCGACGAGTCTCCCGCGAGCCGTCAGCGCGCTTCCGCTTCTTGTTGAAAGCCACGATGGAAGACCAACGAAGATTGAAGGCAACCCGCAGCACTCATGCAGCCTCGGAAGCACCGACGCGCACGCGCAAGCTTCCATCCTCGATCTTTACAGCCCCGACCGCGTGATGTCGGACAGGTATCCCGGAGTAATGGAAGGCCGGGCGCCGAGAAAGTGGGAAGACTTCGACCGCTTCGCCCGCGCTGAAGCCGAGAAACTCATCAAGGAGAAGGGGAAGGGCTTCTACATTCTGTCGGAGCAAGTTCCTTCACCTTCGGTCCGCGCTCTCCGAGACGCAATCAAGGACAAGCTCCCGCAGGCGTCGTGGCACAGCTACGAACCCGTCGACACAGGCGAATCGCTCAAGGGCGCGGAGGCCGCATTCGGCGCGAAGCTCGTTGTGCGCTACCGCTTCGACAAGGCGGAACGCATCCTCGCGCTCGACAGCGACTTCCTCGGCAATGAAGCCGAGAGCGTGTTCTACTCTCGCGGGTTTGCCACAAAGCGGAAGCCCGACGCGATGAACCGCTTGTACGTGGTGGAGTCAACGTACACGGTAACCGGCACGATGGCGGACCACCGCTTGCGGCTATCGGCATCGCAAATCGGGCCGTATCTGCTCGCGTTGGTGAAGGAACTGAAGGGCGCTCACTCGGCGAAGTTCAAGAAAGCCGATGCGTTGCCACCGCAACAACCCGACGCGCCGCCGTTCGACGAGAAGTGGGTGACGGCGGTCGCGAAGGATCTGGCTGAACACGTGGGCAAGAGTCTCGTCGTTGTTGGCCCGCGACAGCCCGCGTGGGTTCATGCACTCGCCCATGCCGTCAACGACGCGCTCGGTAACTACGCGGCGGGAATGGCCGAGTTCCGCGACCCGCCAGTCGAGCAGACCGACAAGACGCTGCGAGAACTCGTCGCGGACATGGCCGCGGGGAAGGTCAGCACGCTGCTCATCATCGGCGGCAATCCGGTGTTCAACGCACCGGCAGACCTGCGCTTCGGCGATCAACTTCAGAAGGTGACGAAGAAGATTCGGCTCGGTCTCTTCCACGATCACACATCCGAAAAGTGCGACTGGCACTTGCCGCTGGCTCACTTCCTCGAAGGTTGGGGCGACACCGAGGCAGGTGACGGTTCATTGTGCTGCGTACAACCGCTTCTTGCACCACTCAACAGTGGCAAGACCGGCACCGATGATGTCGCGCCGCCCGCGCGCGGAGGCCGCACGGCACTCGAAGTGCTCGCGCTCTTCACGCAGGCACCGGGCGCGGATAACAACCCAGTCGCGTCATATAGCGCGGCACAGAAGGCCGCTTACCACTTCGTCCGCAAGGTGTTCAGTGACCGCAGCGGCATCGCGCTTGACGATGCGGGCTTCGATCTGGTGTTCAATCGCTACAAGCAACTTGGTTTCTTCCCCGCTGATGCAGAAAAAGCGAAGGCGCTCGGCTTCGCGAAGCACGACGAGAAGGCCCGCAGGCTGAGAGGCGTGACGGTGAACGCCGCAAATGTCGCAAAAGCGCTCGCGACCTATCAGCCGGTCAGCGCACCCACGAAGGACGCACTCGAAGTCACCTTCCACGCCGATTACGCGCTTCACGATGGTCGATTCGCCATGAACCCGTGGCTTCAGGAGATGCCCAACCCGATCACGAAAGTGGTGTGGGATAACGCGGCTCTCATCAGCCCCGCGACCGCTCGCGAGTTCGGCATCACGCAAGGCGATGAAGTCGAAGTTCGCGTTGGCGAAGTGACCGCGAAGCTGCCCGCGTTCGTGCTGCCGGGTCAGGCGGATTACTCTGTCGCGCTCGCGTTCGGTCAGTTCGGTGAGATGCGAATCTCGCACGTCCCGCAGGGGGGCGGAACCGATGTGTTCCCGCTTCGCAAGTCGAACGCACTTCACACCGCGACCGGCTGCAAGCTCAAGAAGACGGGAAGCAAGCGCGATCTGGTGACGACGCAGGAACACGGCGTCATCCCCGAAGGCCGCGACATCATTCGCGAGGAGCGGGCAGGCGAACACGGCAAGAACGGGCACGCGAAGGACAAACGAGCCGGAAGCGTAAGCGACGGGCACGGACACGGCCCGACGATTGGGCTTCCGCCGGACGGGCACTTCACCGAGGAGGATCTGAAGAAGGGCTTCCAGGGCGGTTACGGCAACCCGCAGCAAGGGCCAGCGCCGGTTCGCGACAAGCAGAAACGCTTTCCGCTCGATCTGGCGCGCCCGGAATTGCTCGACAGTCAGTTTCAGTGGGGCATGGTGATCGATCTCTCCGCTTGCACCGGCTGTTCAGCCTGCATGATCGCGTGTCAGGCGGAGAACAACATTCCCGTTGTCGGCAAGCACGAAGTAAAGCGCAACCGCGAGATGCACTGGATTCGCATCGACCGCTACTTCTCCAGTCTGGATGGCCACACCGCGATGGACGATCCGCGCATCGTCTCGCAACCGCTCGCGTGCGTGCAATGCGAACAAGCACCGTGCGAGCAAGTCTGTCCGGTGAACGCGGCGCTGCACAGCCCCGAAGGACTGAACCTGCAAGTTTACAACCGCTGCATCGGCACGCGATATTGCTCGAACGCGTGCCCGTACAAGGTTCGGCGATTCAACTGGTTCGACTTCAACAAGCGGAAGCTCGACGAGCTGCGTGTGCCGACCCCCTTCGCAAGCGGAGGCATGTCGCTGGAAGACAACTTGATGCCCGAAACGCTCAAGATGCAGAAGAACCCCGACGTGACCGTTCGGATGCGCGGCGTGATGGAGAAATGCACGTACTGCGTGCAGCGGCTCGAACGCGGAAAGGCCGGAGCGAAACTCGCGGCCACGGAAGTCGCGCAAAACCGCCGCGTGATCGAGACAGACAGCACATTCAAGCCTTCAGATGGCTCGGTCTCGGCTTACAAGAAGCCGAAGAACCCGCTCGCGGCCGGCTACGACCTCGACGCGCTCGGCCGCGTGATCGTGACCGACGGCGTGATCGTGACCGCGTGTCAATCTGCGTGCCCGACACAGGCGATTACCTTCGGCAATGCACTCGATCCACAAAGCAAGGTGTATCGCGAGAAACTGACGGAGAGCGAATA
>JAKEEV010000581.1 GCA_022616395.1 Planctomycetia bacterium
GACAGCGTCGAGCGGGACGAGCAGGCGGCGGCTGGCTTTGACTTTTGGTTAAGGCGAAGCCAGCCGCCGCCGGAACTCAACCGTGGAAACCAATCCATGCGCTTGCGTATGAGACGCGCAGTTCATCTTGAAAATGCCCTTCCATCTGGCATCTAATGCCGAGCCGTCATGGAGGACGCGCACGATGCCAGCCGAGTTGTTCAATCGCCGAGCGAGTGGATTGCCTCTCAGTCAGTCGCAACCCACACCCGATGCCGCGTTCGCTGCTCGCCCGCGACTCATTCAACTTCACGACGCACTCACACGCGCTGTGAAGCAACTTCGCCCAGCGCGGTGGAACGAGCCGGCTGTTTTCTTCTTCAACCGCAAGCGTCAAGAGGAACTCGAAGCTGCTCGACCTGAGCCGCCTGAGCGCTGCGCGGAACTGGCCAAACTCATCGTGCTTGAGATGCCGGGATTGATAGCCTCAGTGGAAGTGCGACGAGTCGCGCGCACTATCGACGGATTCGCGTCCGCGGCACTCGCTCTGGCTTCGCATTGCCCCGCTGCGAAAGAACTGGCCGAGTTGCTGGCGGTGCCGGATGACGAGGTGTTTGTCGCGCTTGGGCCTCAAGAGCGAATCGGCGTGCGGCTGCACGTTCGCGGAGTTGCGGACATGGCCCAGTTTCACCGGTTGCTCGCGCCGGCTCTCACCGGCACGAACGCGACCGCCGACGCTTCGTTTCAACTCTTCAAGCCACCCGCTCTGCTCGAAGATGGCTCGCTCCCGACTGGCTTTTCCGGTTGCGAACACTGGCTATGGCCGACTCAGCCGCTCGCGGGCGTTCCGCGCATCGGTGGAGAGCGAGTTGTGATCGTCGGGCCGGCGTTTGTGCGGGCGTCTCTGGAAGTGGACCCGCGCTTTCCGAATCTTGTCATCGAAGCGCGAGTGATTCAGACGCTCAACGCATTCCAGGTGACGGAGCGATTGTCGGGTCTGATTGGACGCCCGCTTCCTCCGCTTCTCGTGCCATCAGAACAACCCACCATTGCGCGGGCCGCGTAAGACGATAAACTGTCGGTATGACAGTTCACGAACTGCTCGCCGAAGGCCGATTGACGGACGCGGTTGCGCTTCAAGAAGCCGCTGTCGCTTCCGCGCCAGATGAGGTCGGAGCGCGCAGGCTTCTCGTCGATCTGTTGGCGTTTGCCGGTCGATTCGATGAGGCACTTGACCACCTTGCGAAGATCACAATCGACGAACCGCAGTGGCCGGAAGTCGAACGCGGCTTCCACCGGCTGTTCCGCAGCGAACGCCTGCGTACTCTTGACGGTCGCGAACCGACCATCACGCCCGATCCGCCTCCCAAGCACGCCACGCGACGATGGCAAGCGGTGAAACTCCTTCGCCAGGCTCGACCAGAAGACGCGCTGAAAGCCATCGACTCCGCGGACGCGATCAGTCCGGCGGTGAGCGGATTTGTCGATGGCCGCGCATTCGACGGCTTACGCGATGCAGACGACCGCTTCGGCTCCGTACTGGAAGCGTTTCGCGGAGGCGAATACCTCTGGGTGCCGTGGGAATCGCTTCGCAAGGTAACTCTCGCCCCGGCTGTCTCGCTCCTCGATCAACTCTATCGCCCGGCGACCATCGCTTTTCGCGACGGCAACACGGCCGACATTCACTTGCCGCTGGTGTACCCGGCGTCGTACCGCGCGGAAGATGTGTTCGCGCTGGGTATCGAGACCGATCACATCTGCCCGGATGGAGGCCCGACGCGGTGTGTTGGCGGAAAATTGCTACTGGTGGGTGAAGACGATGAGGTGATGCTATCGGAATGCCGGATGATTGAAGTGCGGTAATTGCAGAACAGCCGGGATTACATCCCGACTGCGTGGATTCGTGGTGAACCCCGCCCGCAAGGGCGGCGGGTTGCGCTGATAATACCCACCGCCCTTGCGGGCGGGGTTCGCCATGTCGCTTATCGCCTGTAGCCGTAGAAGTTGTAGTAGTAGCCGCCATACGGGTTCACGTAGGGGCTTGGCTGATAGAATCCGCGTGTGTTGCCGATGCCACTCCACGAGTTGTACCGATAGGACTGGCCATAGCTGTTGCCGAACACATCGGTGTAATAGGTTCGCCGACCAACTGTGCCAAACGGTGCGGAGTAGGTCTGGTACGTCTGGTAGGCACCGAAACCGTAGACATTGGTGACGGTCGCGTACCCGCCGTTGGGCGTGATGGTACCGTAGCGCTGAACATACTGAGCGTCGGCAGTGGCCGCAGTACCCAGACCAATCACAAGCGCCAGAGCGGCTGCAATTGCGAAGCGTTTCATGGTGTTACTCCTCTCGTGGGCTTTACCCGCAACGGCGGGACGTTGATAGATACCGGCCAGAGAGGTCACTCTTACAGCACAGTAGGACAGGCATCTTGCCTGTCAGAAGCAACGACAGGCAAGATGCCTGTCCTACAACTGACTTGCCTGTCCGAAGCAACGACAGGCAAGATGCCTGTCCTACAACTGACTTGCCTGTCCGAAGC
>JAKEEV010000582.1 GCA_022616395.1 Planctomycetia bacterium
AGGGGAGCATCCGAACCAGACGCATGAAGGCGGGCTGGGATGATGAGTACCTCCTCCAGGTTCTCCAAGGAATCTCAGCGAAACATAGTGCGTAAGCCCTGCGCTTCACGGTCACCTGCTCAACTTGCTGGATATCATCGACCACTTCGGATCTGGACTGACTCGGGCTCGTCTCGAGGCATTACCCAGCGATGATACGATTGGCCTTCAGCGCGACCTTGAACGTGTGCGGGATGGTTTAGGGCATTGGGACGGGTTGGATTTCGGCGCCGATACGGCGCGGATCATTGCGATATTGGGGATGACGCAAGCCCGAATCGAAGCCCTTCTCATCCATCTCCGGCGGTGGATCAATCCGGACGCTCACGCTCGTCTCAAGGAAAGGCCGTATGCCTTGGTGGTCGAGGAGGCGACCGCCGGTACGATCGCAGCGTTCGCGGCTTTGGCCGCTCGGCGCAAATCCCTCGACACCCTCGCGTCGGTGATAGCACCGGCCGAGGGCCAGTTCGCGCAACCTTCCAAGACGAACGACGGCTTCCACGGTATGATCGTTGAATTTGAAGGTGATATGACCGCCGAAAACCGAGCTCGGCTCAAGGCGCGGGCGGCGTGCCTCGGTCTGAGGGCTTACCTTTTGGGGCGTGTCAATCCTGACCGTGCCGAACGCACGACCGGCGCTGAGGTGTGGCGACCCGATCGGCGACACGGGATCGAGAATCCGTTCTGCTTACTCTCTGAGTACCTCGCCGACCTGTTGAACTGTCAGACCGGCGCGCGTCCACTGTCCAAGATGGAACGGTTCGGTCTCGGAGTGAACTGGGACATCGCCGCCGACAATGCTCGGGTCTTCGCGGGCCAAGCTGGGGTTACCTTCGACGTGAGGTTCACGCACATTGAAAAAGTAGATGCCGTATTCACGGCCGTTTGGAGCTGTTCCGAAACCGGTCCTGGGTTAGATGCAGCACTTCGCGACCTGGAGGACGCGGTCATAGCCGACCAGATGGATGTACTCGCTATGCACACGCAACACGCTTGGGCGACGCGAGTCGCAACCGGACGAGCCCACCAACCGCAGGCCGTTGCCAAGGATCCGCACCACCCGCTCCTTGTGGTCGCAGACAAGTTGCGACTGAAAGGGAAGCAATACCGTTTGATTGAGTTACTCGCTTCCGCCACCGGGCCTGTTCCGCTTGCCGACGTTGGTCTCGCCCTGGAGTGGCTCGACGACGGCATTTGGCGCGCTGCTCACGATGGACGGTGGAACTCGATCCGAGACGCTCTGAACGAGAAACTAAAGTCCCACCGGTGGTATCTCGTCCGCGAGGACAACAAGGTGAAGGCAATGCGTCTGCCGGATTCCAGTGGGGAGCGCACAAAAGTGGTAGAAGATTTGTGATGTCCTTGTGTGAGAAGTGTGTTCCCGCGACGGGTCATGATACCTCTGTCCCAACAGGGAGGCATCATGGCCCGTCGGTCTTTCAACCCGGCTCACGTTCCGACCCCGCATGCAGTTCGTGCGCGCCTTGAAGAAACCCGCCTGCTCGTTCGACAACTGCGTGCGCTCCTGACCTTTTCCATCCGCGTTCACGGACAGACGGACCAACAGCAGCCCGCTGCTCGGAAGGCGGTGTCCGTTGCGCGCTAACCTCGTCAGGAAGAAGGCTCAGCGGGCGGCGAATCCTCCGCCACCCGCTTCGGACCCCTCGGAGCGCGTGCTCGCGACCGCCACGGATCCGCGCGTCCGAGCGTGGCTCGTCCGGCTGCTTGGCATCGCCAAAGACCTGAAGGGCGACAGTGTTGAGGGTCGGGAGAATCGCACGAAGTGATGCGGTCGCTTCCGTGGTCAGATTTGGTTCATTTTCGACCGGTAATGAGGCGCTGGGCATCATGAAGTTTTCGTCGGGACACGCCAACGTCGGGCAAGAGGGAATGTTCGTCACGGAAATCCGTGCCGCAGCTGCTCTCCTGCGGTCGCGCGGGTTCGCAATCTGCAAGCCAAACCCAAACAAGAAGAAGCCGACCTACAAGGGCTGGTCGACACGGTCGTTCGAACCCGCCGACTTCGTCGAGGGCGACCAACTCGGTATTCTCAGTGGCGCGTTGTCGGATGGGAACCGGCCTGGGCACTCCCTGGTCGTCGTGGACCTCGACACTAACGAGGCGGTCGGCCAGGCGGACGCGCACCTGCCGGCGACCGGGATGAGTGAAGGACGCCCTGGCAAGCCGCAGTCGCACCGGTACTACCTCGTTCCCAACGACACGATCCCTTGCTGGGCGCGCAGCACCGCCAAGCAGGGCGCGAGGGCGGCTGTCGAGAAGACCGGTCATCCCGGCCCCTTCATCAAGTCGTTTCACCACCGGGAGACAGGGAAGGAAGTGATTCGCTTTCTCGGAACCGGCGGTCAAGTGGTGTGCCCGCCGGCAATGTGGACGAACGAGGACGGCACCCACACCGAGCGCCGGGAGTGGGTCGGGGATGAGCCCGGCACGCCAGCGGTCGCGAACTTCCCTGATTTGTGGCGGTGTGTGTGCGAACTCGCTTCCGAGTGCGGTGCCCGGATTCCTGACGTAATGCCGGGCCAGACCGGTCAGCGCCCCGCGACACCGTCGTCCGATGTGCTTCGACGCGCCGCGTCGAAGTATCTTGCCGAGTGCCCGCCGTCCATCGCGGGACAGAACGGTCACAGCGCCCTGTTCTGGGCGGCGCGGTGCGTGGTCTACGGATTCGACCTCGACCCACACACGGCCTTGCAGCTGCTTGTTGACGAGTTCAACCTGCGGTGTCAACCGAAGTGGTCCGACCGCGAACTGTGGCACAAGGTCGAGGACGCAGATCGCACTCCGTTTGACAAGCCGCGGGGCTGGCTCCGTAACGAGTCGTCCTCAGGGAAGCATGGGAAACATCACCCTGGGCCGGGGACTGGGGAGCGGGCGTCTGGAGGAGACCCACCCACGGGGGAGGGCGCTGGATGCGGCACCTCAACCGACCCACCGAATCAAGTCTTTGCGGACACTGACATCGCCAACGGGCGCCGGTTCGCAACCGATCACGCAGCAAACGTTCGGTACGTCGCGGACTGGGAGCAGTGGGTTGTTTTCGACGGACGACGCTGGGAGGTGGATCGAAGCGAGACGCGAGTCGAAGCACTCGCGAAAGAGACAGTTGATCGGATGGCGCTCGAAGCGGCTGCCTTGATTGGCGTGATCGCGAATGAGATCGCCCGGACGAGTTCCGACAATCAGGAGGAACTGGCTCGACTGAAGGAGAGAGACAAACAGGCTCGCGCCGCACTGAAGCACGCGAAGGCGTCCGCTGACATGCGTGCCATCGGGCGGATGCTCCACGCGGCGCGGAGTGAGCCGCGCCTCCACATCGCCCGCGGTGGGGAGGTGTTCGACACACGACCCGATCTGCTCAATTGCCCGAACGGAACCGTCGAACTCCGCACCGGCGCGCTTCGTCAGCATCGCCGCGCCGACTTTCTCACCCGACTCTGTCCGACTCGATTCGACCCCGCCGCGACGCGTGACGTGTATCTCTCGTTCCTGGCCAGAGTGTTTGACAGTAAGCCGGCGGTCGCAAAGTACGTGCGTGAGCTGTCGGGCTACGTAATCACTGGGGAGGTGACAGACCAGACGCTGCACATCTTCAACGGTGACGGGTCGAATGGGAAGAACGTACTCGTCGATACCTGGAAGACCGTACTCGGTGAAGGTGAGTACGCCCACACTGCTGCCGCCGAGTTGCTCGTTGGTGACGGGTGGGAGCGACACCCGACTGAGAAGACCGGGCTTCGCGGCGCTCGCCTCGTCATCTGCTCTGAGACCGGAGAGGATGGGATCCTGGACGAAACGAAGATGAAGGCGCTGACGGGTGGCGACACTGTTACCGCACGGTTCATGCGAGGTGACTTCTTCCAGTTCGAGCCGACACACAAACTCACCCTGCTCACTAACAACCGACCGCGTGTCCGCGGCACCGACCATGGCGTGTGGAGACGGTTACGGCTGGTGCCGTTCTCCGCGCGGTTCTGGAAGGAGGCCGACAAAGAACTCGACTCCGACGGTGAGTACCCTGACAAGTTCAAGGCTGACCCGACCCTTGGTGAGCGGCTCCGGACCATCGAGGCCGAGGCCGTGTTGGTCGACATGGTGGAACACGCTGTGGCGTTCTACCAGTGTGGCGGCACGCTTCACCCACCGGCTGAAGTGACCGGGGCGACGGCCGAGTACCGACTTGACGAGGACGTGATCGGCCAATTTATTGCCGCTCGCGTCCGCGAGGATCGCTCCGGTGTCGGTGTGAAGGCGAGCGAGTTATACAAGGCATTCGTCGCGTGGTGGGAAGAGCAGGGACACTCGGCGAAGAAGGTGCCGAGCGCGACGCGGTTCGGGAAGGCCATGAAGCGCAAATTCGAGCATAGCACGCCGCATGGTGTCGTTTATCACGTGCGGCTTCTACCGACGAGCGCCTCCGAGGGTTCCGAGGGTCGGGAGGGTTGTTCCGGATAACTCGCTCACGCGCGCACACGCGGTATGAACCCAACCCGGACAACGCCTCGGACCCTCGGAACCCTCGGAAGGCACCCAGACCCTGGAGTCGCTCTGGGGTCGCAGGGGTGGGAATCCAGTTGCTTCGCAGGACAGCGGCTGTCCGATCAGGGTAGTTCCCATGTGGTGACGCCTGTGAGATTTCGTGGAGGTGAGAGATGGAAGTGGTGATGCGACCGATTGACTCGATCAAACCCTACGAGAACAACCCGCGATTCAATGACGAGGCAGTCGATGCCGTCGCGGAATCTATTCGCAGCTTTGGATTCCGCCAGCCGATCGTGGTCGATGAGAACGACGTGATCATCGTCGGCCACACCCGATACAAGGCAGCACTGAAGCTGGGTCTAACGGAAGTTCCTGTCCACGTCGCTCGTGGTCTCACACCGGAACAGGCACGCGCTTACCGGATCGCCGACAATCAGACGGCCACGCTCTCGCAGTGGAACGAGGACAAGTTGCCCTTTGAACTGATGGAGTTGCAGGAAGCCGACTTCGACCTCTCGATGCTCGGCTTCCCAGACGAAGAGTTGATGCGCTTACTCGCTCCGGAACCCAACGAAGGCCAGGTCGATCCCGACGAAGTGCCCGAACCGCCCGACGAGCCCACCACCCAGCCCGGCGATCTCTGGTTGCTCGGTCGCCATCGGCTGCTCTGTGGCGACTCATCGAAGCCCGAAGACGTGGATCGACTGCTCGCTGGCGCGCAGATTCATCTGGTGAACACCGACCCGCCCTACAACGTGAAGGTCGAACCCCGGAGCAACAACGCCATCGCTGCTGGCGTGTCGTCGTTCGCGGGAACCACACACCACCAGAAGATGGACGTGATCCGTCACCCAGAGAAGGCCAAACCGACTGGGAAGAAGCTGCGCGCCAAGGACAGACCACTGGCCAATGACTTCGTCTCTGAAGAAGAGTTCGACCGGCTATTGCATGCGTGGTTCGGGAACATGGCCCGCGTTCTCTTACCCGGACGAGCTGCCTACATTTGGGGCGGCTACGCCAACTGCGCCAACTACCCTCCGGTGCTCAAGGCATGTGAGTTGTACTTCTCGCAGGCGATCATCTGGGTGAAGGAGCACCCCGTACTGACTCGTAAGGACTTCATGGGTAACCATGAGTGGTGCTTCTACTGCTGGCGAGAAGGGGCCGCGCATCAATTCTTCGGTCCCGACAACGCCACCGATGTGTGGAGTGTCAAGAAGGTCAATCCTCAAAGCATGATCCACTTGACCGAAAAACCCGTGGAGCTGGCTGCACGGGCAATCGAGTATTCGTCGCGGCCTGGCGAGAACGTGCTGGACCTCTTCGGAGGCTCAAGTTCGACGCTTGTCGCGGCCGAGCAGACCGGCCGCACTGCATACCTAATGGAACTCGATCCGCTCTACGCCGATGTCATTGTCGCCAGGTTCGAGAAGTTCACCGGACAGAAAGCCGAGTGCCTCAAACCCTGAGATCCGCGGAGAAGCCAGATGGCGAAGATGCGTCGCGGCAACTTCCACTTGCGCCTGGCAACTCTCGAACACCGAGCAGACCAAGCCCGCGAAGCGAATCAATCGCGTGTGGTCATCTATCTGCCTCGCAAGGATGGCGATACCCGACCCGCCGGCGTTCTCTCTCGGACTGATGGAGTGCTGACGGTGCTCTATGACCCGGCACAACCCGATCCAATCCTGCCCGACGACTGGTGAAGGGGCTGGCACTTGGGTCACCAGAGCTGCCAACGGCAGAAACGTGCTGGCAGTCAAGGAATCTGTCACTGTTGCGTTTTTGCTGGGCGGAGTGGGGTAGGAGGCCCGGAAACCCTGACGTTATGCGGACAATAACTGACACTATCGCCCCTCCCGCAGTGTCTCCCGAGCGGTTTGCGACCCCCTGCCATCTGCCGGGTAGAGGAGATCAACTGCTCTTATGAGTCGGGAGGGAGTTGCGATGGGTGAGAGTCGCCGGAAGAAGAATGAGGACGGTCTGCTCTTAGCCTTAGCCTGCGGAGCCTCTGTCGAGGCCGCTGCGCGTCAGTGTGAGATAACCCAACGCAGTGTCTACAGACGGCTGAGCGACCGGGCATTCCGTACCAAGCTCCAGGAACTTCGCACTGACATGGTCAGGCGCGCTGCTGGGATGCTCACTGCAGCAGCCAATCAATCCGTTAGCACGCTGCTTGCGCTCCAGAAGGAGTCGGTCCCCGCTCCTGTGCGGCTGGGTGCTGCGCGGGCAGTTCTCGAATTGGGCATCAAGGTCCGCGAGCTGGTTGATCTGGAGACTCGGATCGCGGCATTGGAAGCTCAAGCGGGACTGACGGGGTGAACCATGTCTCTGCGTTCCAGAATTCAGAAGGTCACCAAAGTCATGCGAGCCGATGCTCCTCCTCTGACGGTGGTCCTCACCGAGGCAACTGCCGAGCGGCCGCCCTGTCGGCACGAGCGCACCAACTCGGCTGGGTTGCCAGTGTTGGAGATCATCTACGATCCTGCTGGCGGACCTGTGGAGTTGCCACCAGCGCCGTACAAGCTCATTGCGGGAATTGATCCGGCCGACTTGGTGTGAGTAAACCGACACGATCGAGGGAACCAAACGTGAAATTATCGGCTCGAGTGAGGAAGTTGGAAGCGTCGGTGCCCAAGTGCGACCCGCAGGTCCGCTACCTCGCTGGTCCCGATCACGTTCCCAGTGAAGCGGACCGATGCAAGCGGTGCGGAGGTTGCCACATCCTGGTCATCGAAGAAGAGATCGTCGAAGCCCGGTCCGTTGAGGAGTCGCCATCGTGAAGCAGAACCGGCTGACCAGACTCGAACGGCTGGCCCGTGAACGCCCTTGCCCCGGATGCGGACGGGTTTCACGACCGCGCAGCGCGCCGGGGATGGCCTACGACCCGAACCGTCTCAGCGCCGAGGAGCAACGTGAACTCGCCAGGTTACTCCGCGCAGGAACCACGGAGCCGTGCGTCAGGTGCGGGTGTGCCGGTTACGACATCGCTCGCCTGACCGACAACCAAAAGCGCCACACGCTGCGGTTGCTGCGAACGCTGTCCGGGCGAACGCAACCAGACCACGCGGACCGGTGGGACTCAAACGACGCGAAGAGGAGTTCGACGTGAAAGCGCCACGCAGTTCGTTGACGATCCGGCTGGCGAGACTCGAGGACAGAGCCGCTGAACGTCCGCCTCCCACACCGCCAGATCGGGACGAGGAGGATTGGCTGGCGTTCTTCAAAGAATGGGGTAAAGAGCATCGCTTCGATCACGAACCCGACGTCCCCAAAGCTCTGGCATTCTTTCGCGATGCAATCACTCGCGCCCGAGCCTCAACGGACCCGCCATTCGATCCACCACCCGAGTTCTGCCCCGGCCACCCGCACATCCGCTTGGCGTGGTGGCGGACTGACGATCGATTCCCTGAAGTCTGTGCGGGGTTGGAATGGCTCCACGAGATGCTCCTCCGCTTGGCCAATGACATCCCACCTGTCTCGGAGAGTGAGTTTGCGGAACTGGCTGCGTGGTTCGCTGCGAACGACGACGGCTTGTACGCGTTGTCGCGACCTTCAGAGTTGTTGGATGTGGGTG
>JAKEEV010000583.1 GCA_022616395.1 Planctomycetia bacterium
CCGGCGCGCAGGGTGGTCGGTCTGGCGTGCCGGTTCCCTCTCCTCCAGTATGCGCTATTACTGTACAAAAGTCAAGTATCCCATTGGATTTGCGGAACCCGCCGCAGACCGAAACGAATCCATGCGATTGCGTATTACCTGCGCTCGATGGTGGCCCACCCGTTGACCGGGTTCTGCCCCGACGGACTCAACGCAGTCCGTGCAGCCCTCCTCATCGACACGGATGTAGCCGGTTTTTTTCGTGTAGAAGACCGGGAAATGCTCGAATTGATCCTCAGCGAGTTTGCGGCGCGGATCGATTTAGAATATGCTATCAGTGGATTGACTGGTGAACGTTAGCCCAGAAAGGAGGGTGTGATGAGCGAAGCAGAGTTGGAACAGAAAAAGGAGAAAGAGAAGGCCATCACAACGGCTCGGTTGCAGACCCTCCTCCACGAAGTGCGGAAGGATGAGGCTCGGATCATGCGAATCTTGGAAATGCGGCGATTGAGGCGGCGTCTCCAAGCTAAAAAAGCGAAGTAACTCTCGCTCCACAAAGCGAAAATCACATCAACGCCCCGGCCCTTGTTGCCGGGGCGTCGTCACTGACACATTACCCGCGCTACGGAGATACCTTCCTCACGTTGATGTTGGAGAGGTGGTATCCAGATTCCGCACCGGGACACGCCGACATGGTCTTGCCGCTTGCTCCGCGTTCTTCTCACGATACACTGGAATTACCTCCCACCCCAAACGCCCACCTTCGCTTGGCTTCCCTGCCCCACTGGAGACGCTGCCACCATGACACTTCGCGTGCCCCTGCTTGCTTGCGCCTTTCTGATTGTCGCGACGGCGCCCGCGGCCGACTGGCCCCAGTGGCGCGGACCCGCTCGCACTGCGATTTCCAACGAAACCGGCTTACTCAAAACGTGGCCCAAAGATGGCCCTCCGCGTGTCTACACCGTGAAGGGACTCGGAGGCGGCTACGGCTCGCCGATTGTGGTCGGTGGGAAGATTTACGGGGTCGGCAAGATCGACGGCAAGGAATGCCTCTGGTGTCTCAACGAGAAGGACGGCTCCGAGATGTGGAAGAAGGAATTCGCTGCCGGCAGCGTTCGCAATTACGGCGAAGGTCCGCGCTGCACACCGACTTACCACGTCGACCCGAAGGCCGGCGCGGTTATCTACGCCACCGGTGTCAGCGGCGACCTCGCTTGCTTGAAAGCCGACACCGGCGAGAAAGTGTGGTCAAAAAACTTCGGCAAGGACTTCGGCGGGCGGATGATGTCCGGCTGGGGTTACAGCGAATCTCCGCTTGTGGACGGCGGGAAACTCATCTGCACGCCGGGTGCTGATAAAGCCGCGATTGTCGCGCTGAACACGTCCACCGGGGAGACCATCTGGAAAGCCGAGATTCCCAAGTGCGGCGGATCGGGTTACTCATCGCCGGTCAAGGCGAAAGTTGGTGATGTGAGCATGTACATCACCGTGATGGGCAGGTCGGGCGGAGTGGTCGCGGTCAATGCCGAGACTGGCAAGCTCTTGTGGCAATACACCAAGATCGCCAACGGCACCGCGAACATCCCCACCGTGATTGTCCGCGACGATCTGGTCTGGTGTTCGACTGGTTACCGCGATGGCGGATCGGCTCTTCTCCAGATGACCGCTGGTGACGACACGGTGACGGTGAAGGAACTGAAATACTACGACCAAAAACTCCAGAACCATCACGGCGGCATGGTGCTGGTGGGCGATTACGTGTACTTCGGGGCCAACCACGGTCAGGGTTACCCCGCGTGCGTCGAGTTCAAGACCGGCGAGATGAAGTACAAGGAAGAAAAGCCCGCAGGCGGCGGTGGAGGATCGGCCGCGATTGCGTTCGCCGATGGGATGCTTTACTACCGCTATCAGAACGGTCAGGTCGTGCTTCTGGAGGCCAACCCGGAGGAGGTCAAGGTTGCCGGGTCGTTCAAACTCCCCGAACTGAGCGGAAAAGCTCAGTGGGCGCACCCGGTTATCGCCAACGGCAAGCTCTACATCCGCGATCAGGACAAATTGCACGTTTACAACATCAAAGCCGCCGGGAATTGACGCTCTTGGTAGGAGCCGCTTGCTGAGTGGCACGCAGAGTAGTCATCACGCTCCGCGTGACGTCGCCGCGAAGCGGCGTGATTGTTCGCATCGCAAAAAGCGCCGCTCTTCGAGCGGCCATCACGCGGAGCGTGATGACTACTCTGAAAGCCCGCCTCGGCAAGGCGGGCCTACTTCCCCCATCTTTACACGATTCGCCTTCTCTCTACTGGTCTCTACTCACCCGCGCCGGTTGATGTTGTGCTGGCTAGGCGGATTGTGTAAATCCCTCCATTTAATCTGCCGAATTATCTCTACACCGCCACCGCTCAGGGGCGCGGGAGTAACCGGCTGAACCAACAGGTGGCTCGCGGACATCGACGGATTGCCTCAGGGAAGGGGAACCGATGGACCTACGGAGCAAGCGAATCCTGGTCACTGGCGGAGGCGGGTTCCTCGGCCGGCATGTGGTCGCGGAACTGCGCCGGGCAGGCTGCACAATTCTCTTCACTCCACGCCGCGCGGAATTCGACCTGACCGACTCTGAGGCGGTCAAACGCGTACTGGAGTGGAGTCGGCCCGAAGTGGTGATTCACCTCGCCGCGGTCGTCGGCGGAATCGGGGCCAACCGCAAACACCCCGGCACATTCCTCTACGACAACCTCATGATGGGCGTGCAACTCATCGAGGAGTGTCGGCGGCGTGGAATCGACAAGTTCGTCTGCGCCGGGACGATCTGCGCCTATCCCAAATTCACTCCCGTGCCGTTCAAGGAAGAAGACCTCTGGAACGGCTACCCGGAAGAAACAAACGCTCCCTACGGACTGGCCAAGAAGATGCTGCTCGCTCAACTCCAGGCGTATCGCCAGGAGTTCGGCTTCCCCGGTGTCTACGTGTTGCCGGTGAACCTCTATGGCCCGTGGGACAACTTCGACCTGCAAACCTCACACGTCATTCCCGCTCTTATTCGTAAGTGCGTCGATGCCCAGGCTCGCGCGCTGCCGGAAGTACCCGTTTGGGGCACCGGGAAAGCCACACGCGAGTTTCTCTACGTTGCGGACGCAGCACGCGGAATTCGACTCGCTGCGGAACGGCTCGAAACGCCCGACCCGGTGAACCTCGGCTCGGGGCAGGAAATCTCTATCGCCGAACTGGCGAAGACAATCGCCGAGCACGTTGGTTATCGCGGGCGGCTGGTGTTTGATCCCAATCAACCCGATGGTCAACCGAGACGCTGCCTGGATACAAGCCGGGCGAAGTCGCTCATTGGTTTTGAAGCGACGACATCGCTCGATCAGGGCTTGAGCGAAACGGTGTCGTGGTACCGGGCACAGTTGGCCGTAGGGAGCCGCGCTGCGGCTTGATAGATAACGCGCGAAGGAATCGAAGTCCATGAACACGCCAATCCCCGACGATCCCGACGGACCTCCGCGAGGTCTGGTTCTGGAGATGGAGAATCGGCTGTCGGTGATGGCCCAGCAGTTGCGCACGCTTCAACAAGAACTGGCCCGCGTCAAGGCAATCACGCACCCGCAGATGCCCTGGAAACACTGGATTCGCCATCAGATCAAACGTCTCCTCGGCCTGCACGTGCAGTTGGGCAAACTCAAGTTTGCCCAGCCACCGAAGGTGCTTCAGGTGCCGAGGCGGTATTACCGCAAGCCCAGACTCGCCAACCCGCCGGTGATCTCCCTCGTAACACCGTCGTTCAACCAGGGACAGTTCCTGGAACGCACGATCCAGAGCGTACTCGATCAGGAATACCCGCGGTTGGAGTACGTGATTCAGGATGGCGCTTCGACCGATAGCACCGCCGGTGTGCTCGCGCAGTATCGCCATCGCTTGCACCACTGCGAAAGCCGCAAGGACAACGGGCAGTCTCACGCGATCAACCTCGGCTTTGCCCACACCACGGGCGAGATCATGGGGTACTTGAACTCCGACGATCTGCTCTTGCCCGGCTCGCTGTTCGCAGTGGCCAAATACTTCGCGACTCACCCGGATGTCGATGTCGTCTACGGTCACCGCGTACTCATCAACGCAATGGGAGACGAACTCGGTCGCTGGGTGCTTCCGCCACACGATGACGAAGTGCTCAAGTGGGCGGACTACATTCCGCAAGAGACTCTTTTCTGGCGCAGAAGAATCTGGGAGAAGTCGGGCGGGCGGATTGACGAGAGTTTCCGGTTCGCGATGGACTGGGACTTACTCATGCGCTTCCAGGCGGCTGGTGCAAAGTTCTACCGCCTTCCGCGCTTCCTGGGCGCGTTCCGCATTCACGATCTGTCAAAGACGATGAAGGTGGTGAACACGCACGGGGCCGAAGAGATGGCGAAGCTCCGTCGCCGCGCTCACGGCCGCGAGGTCAGCTATCTGGATATTCAGGCCGGCTTGCGCCGCTATCAAGGCTGGCACGTCTTCTGCAATCGCATGTATCAACTCGGCATCTTCCGCTACTGAATTCGCCTGTCGCCAAGAGACCGGAAAAATGCTTGCGGTCGTATTTTCGGTCGGATAACCTCTTGGTCGCTGGAACGTCCCGCTTGGCCAAGCGGAGATTGACAGTGACCGACGAAAAGCACATCTTGGGTTACACCAATGCGGAATTAGGCCGCATCGATCCAGTCTCGCTGAATCTGCGTGTCGCCATCGGCATTCCACAGTTGGCGGACCTGAACATCCCAGGCTACCAAGCCATTGTGGACGACTGGACTAACGACATCCGACGCTGGCTCAAGGAGTACGAACCCAACTTCTACAAGGATCCCGGCTACTGGTGCAACGACATCAACTTCTTCAACCTCGGTGTTGTCTGCGAGTACATCGAACGAGAATTGGGCATCCAGTACAAGGAAGATCAGCGGGATCAAAAAAGCATTCGCTACACAAACCCATCCGACCTGTTCTTGAACGGACTGATCGACACGCGGCGCGGCACTTGCGGCAATATGGCCGCGTTGCACCACGCCATCGGTTGGCGGTTGGGTTGGCCGGTGTCGCTGGCCTGCGCCGCATCGCATTTGTTCCTTCGCTACGACAACGGATTGGTGCAGTACAACGTCGAGGCCACTCAAGCCGGGTTCGGTGGAATGAGTTCGCCTCCCGACGAGTATTTGGTCACTCAGTACAAACTAACACCCGAGGCCATTTCGACTGGTTCAGACCTGCGCGCACTCAAACCGAGTGAGGTCTTGGGTGTCTTCCTGAGTCTGCGGGCACGGCACTTCCGGGATGTGGGGAACACCACATTCGCGGAACGAGACTATCTGCTGGCCCGTTATCTCGTCCCGTCGAATCGGCACATTTACGCGGAATCAATGGGTGTGTTGGTTATTCGGGGAATGAAGTTGTTCCACATTCAGGACGAAGGCTCACCGTGGAACCTCGCGGAGTGGATCAGGAGCCAATACCGCTTGCAGCAGGCTTAATTCGGCATCACAGAAGGGAGGGTTAGTCATGGTCAGTCAACACGGTCGCTGGATTCGACTCGAAATGCAATTTCCAGAATCGGCGTACAAGCCTCTGGGCTTCGCAGCTGGTGACGCGAATCTCTACCGCTATGTCGGCAACTCACCGACCAACGCAACTGACCCAAGCGGGTTAATTACTTGGAAGTATCTCCCCATTCCCGTAATTCCAAAGCCATTTGAGCGACCCGAGTACAGAGCTTATCTGGTAATGCATACCACCGTCTTTTTTGACTTCCAAGAGACCGAAACACTAAAATGGATGGCTGCAGAGAAGAAAGAGTTCGTATCGAAGTTTATCGAAGGGGTTAAGAAGACTTGGAACACCCATCTATTTTATATTGTAGCCAATCGCGGCGGTGGACCAAAAAGAGATGAACCGCTAACTTGGATTCCATATCTACAGGTTGAAGCTGTTGAAGGGGCAGCAATTAGTGGAGCAGATTTTATCGTTGAGATTGACCCCACCAATCAACGTGGCAGAAAAGAAAACGTTCGTGCG
The DNA here is from genome assembly GCA_022616395.1 of Planctomycetia bacterium. GTDB lineage: Bacteria > Planctomycetota > Planctomycetia > Gemmatales > Gemmataceae > Gemmata. Next base: position 6,019 of record JAKEEV010000583.1, read on the forward strand.
AATGTGATGTTTCTCTTCCGTGATTCCTGCCGAACCCGCTCCTATACATATAAAGATGTGCAGTATAAACAGTTTATTCCAGCACACGAATTCGGACATCTGCTCGGTTTTGAACACCCTGGTGGAAAGGGTGAGGAGCTTGAGAAGTATACTGCTGATCCCCATGCTATCATGGGTCTCGGAAGCAAGGTGCGAATAGAGTATTTAAGTCCTTGGATTGACCACTTACGAACGAAATTCAAAGGTGACGCGCCATTCGTTCTGGCAAGCACGAACATCTTGACGGGAAACGAGGAGATTCACTTCGCTTGGTTCAAAGAGTAATACTGAGTGATTTGAGCAGAGGATAGGGTTCCTGGTTCTTCTCCCAGGCTCAGGCATGACCATCTTTCGATTTCTCTGTGAGAACCGCTGGCTATTTCTTCTCGCGATGTGTGGCATCGCGATTGCGCTGGGACTCACCACGATGTTGAGTCGGACACCAGACGATTACTCTACTGAATACCGAGATTATGAGCCTCTGGACTACCCGATTGGATCGGGTGTAAGCCGAATGCGACACTTTCAAGGAAAAGAGGAACGTGCCGTCATCCTTGAACTCGGCGAACCGACCATCAGGCGACAACTCTCGCATTCCGAGATCGCCCTTCCTCTTCGTGAGGAGTTACTGAACTGGTACCCACAACATGGAAATCGTAATCGAGATGTCATTTTCCATGAAATGATCTGGAAGAGGGAAGAGGATACTATCATGATTTGGTTTCATCTGGTTGACGATAAATGGATCTATTTGAATTCGATTCGATATCCTCACGATGTCCGATTCTAACACCTTCGTCAAGTCGGAGGTTGTTCCCATGTTCCTCTGTATCCTGTCCTGTCTTGCTCTTTGCTTTGCTCCTGATGATCGGCCTCAACTCGCACCTCCACCGCGAGAGAGCCCCCCTTCCTCCCTGACGGTTTATTTCAATGAGGAGAAGGGCTTCGAGAAATGTTTGCTCTTGCTCCTTTTCAAGAATGGGCAGTTGGGGGCCAACATGGGTCGAATAGTTCCTGACAACGAACTCTGGATGTATTGTGTCGATTTGGAAGAGCGAGGCAAAGCGAAACTGGTCATCCGGATCGATGATCCTGCCGAAACCTCGACGACAACGCTCGTGCTGACACTGGAGAAACTCCGAACGGTTGCACAGAAGGAGAGAATGCACCTCTCCGTGAATGTCATCACTGGCCGCATCCGCAAAAACTGACTTCGCCGTTCAATCTGGGGAAGCTACACGCGACTGCGAACTTCGCGTAAGCTCCGGTGTTGCGCTTCGCACTCCGCCTTGATTCGCTGCATCTCCTTCCTATAGTCCTCCGCCTTCAGCGACAACAAACACCGGATGAAGAGGCGGAGACTCCGCGTGGTCAGCGGGCGGGTTCCAACCTGTGTCGGGCTGGCGATGGCGCTCGCGGCGATGCTTATCGTCGCGAACGGAGTCAGCGCGCAACCACGTCCCTCGGTGCGAGACACTTACGGGTTGTTCCCGAACGATCCGAGCGGCATCTCGCTCCCGACCGACAACCTGATGACGCCCATGTCGCCCGTTCCTCCGCGCACGGCCTACCAACCTCCGAGACGTGACCCTGGCGGCATCCCCTACGAACCCGACTTGACTCTTCCCGATGGAAGCGTCGTTCCCATGCCGCAATCGAAGCAGCGGGAAATCCGCTACATTCGCCGATACGGAACCCCGCAGACTCTCAGCGCTGTTGATCTGCCGGATGGGACCAAACGCATTCTGTTTACCGGCGGAGTGATCGTGAACGTCTCCGCGCTGGACGGCACGGAATCGACCGAGTTCGCCACCGATGACGCGGTGATCTGGGTTCGCGGAGCCGCGGCGAAGGACGCGCTGAGCGGCTTCATCACCAGCGGAGATGGGAGGGACGAAGTCGAAGTGTTCATGTCGGGGAACGTCATTATCCGCACCACACGCGGCACGGGGGACAAGCGAATCACTCAGACGCTCCGGGCCGAGCAGGTGTATTACGATGCGGAACGCAACCGCGCGATTGCTCTGCGCGCTGACCTAGAACTGACGCTCCCCAACGTGCCGGACGCCTTTCACTTGAAGGGCGAGGAAGTTCGCCGCCTCGACCTCGAAAACTGGGAGATTCTGGAAGGATCGGCAAACGCCAGCAAGCTGCCGAGCGACCCCGGTCTGCGAATCGACTCCAGCCGATTCACGCTCAGTCAGCGAAAAGTGATCCTCAAGAACATCTTTGGCATTCCATATCGCGATTTGCTCACCGGCGAACCCGTGGAGGGGTTGGAGCAGATTGTGACCGGGAGGAATGTCGTTACTCGACTCGGCGGAGTGCCGGTGTTTTACCTTCCGCGCATCAAGACCGATGCGACCGATCCGCTTGGTCCGCTCATCGGGCTGGGGTTCAGCCAGAACCGTATCTTCGGCGCTCAGTTCTCGTCCAGCTTCGACATCTACGAACTGCTTGCCTTGCGTCCCCCTCCGGGACACAAATGGCGATTGAACCTCGACTACCTCAGCAAGCGCGGGCCGGCGGGCGGAACGGACTACATCTACCGAATTCCAGGCGCGCGACCGGGTGAGCCGGACATCGGCGCGGGGATGGTCAAGCTCTACGGCATCGATGACGATGGGTTTGACATTCTCGGTGGTGATCGTGGAATTCAACCGCTCCAACCGCGGTTTCGTGGCCGCGCGATGTGGCGACATCAGCAAGAGGTGATGGAGGGGTTGTACTTCCAGGGGCAAGCCGCCTACGTGAGCGACTTGAATTTCCTGGAGCAGTATTACAAGAACGAATTCGATCTGGGACCGAACCAGGAGACGTTCGCGTATCTGGCGTGGCAACGACGGAACTTCGGAGCGACTCTCTTAACCGAAGCACGCATCAACCGCGAATTCATCAGCGAAACCAACTGGCTTCCGCGGCTCGATGGCCACTTGATCGGCCAGACGTTTTTCGATGACTGGCTGGTGTATAGCGCGCGCGGAAGCGCGGCTTACGCGCAAGCTCGACCGACTGAATACACTCCGTACACGGTTCTGCCCACCGATCGGCGAGTTGATACCGCACGGTTAGACCTGTGGCAGGAACTGAGCGTGCCGGTCAGTCTCGGGCCGCTGAAGCTCGCTCCGTATGGCATTCTTGATCTCACTCAATACACGGAAGACCTGACGGGCGAAGCTCGCGGGCGGCTTTATGGTGGCGGAGGAGCAAGGGCGAGCTTGCCGTTCTCTCGACTCTACGACGCGACAAGCGAACTCTTGAATGTGCGCGGGCTTTACCACAAGGCGGTCTTTGGCGCGAACTATCGGTATGTGCGTTCCGATACGCCATTCAATCGATTGCCGTTCCTCGACCGCCTCAATGATGATGCAGTCGATCAGGCGTATCGAAACATCACGCCGTTCCAGCCGCTGTATGTGCCCGGACCGGACGGAATCCTGCTCGCGACTTCCCCGATCTTCAACCCGCAACTCTACGCGATCCGCCGAGTGGTCGAGAACCGCATCGACACACGAGACGACTTGCAAGTGCTTCAACTCGACTTGCGCCAACGATTGCAAACCAAGCGCGGGTTTCCGGGAATGGAGCACACGGTCGATTTCCTGACGCTCGATGTGTCTGCTTCCTACTTCCCGGACGCGAACCAGGACAACTTCGGCCATCCGTTTTCGTTCTTGGAATACGGCAGCGTGTGGAACCTGGGCGACCGCACGTCGCTGGTCTCCAATGGGTGGTTCGAGCCGTATCAGGATGGCAGCCGATACTGGAACGCGGGCGTGTACCTCAATCGGCCCGACCGCACCGATGTCTATCTCGGCTACCGGCAGATTGACCCGCTCAATAGCAAGGCGGTGGTGCTTTCGCTCGGCTACCAGTTGAGCAGACGCTATTATGTGAACGCCGGGGCCAGCTACGACTTCGGCATTCAGCAGGCTCTGTCGAACTCGCTGACACTCACGCGCACCGGAACCGATCTGACGGTAAGCATCGGGTTCACGTACAACGCCTTCGTGAACAACTTTGGGTTCCAGTTCCTGGTGGTGCCGAACTTGCTGACGACGTTCGGAGGTCGGTTCGCGGGTAGCCCAATCAGCAGCCAGCAACTCGGCAACCGGCGGTGAGCGGCTCGCGATTGTAGTCCTCACGCTCCGCGTGAGGTGCCTTTCCCTCACGCGGAGCGTGAGGACTACAATCTACCACTTCGGAGTTCCCCCGATGTCCGCGGAATGGTTTGAGCCCGCGACGAGCGAACCGGCTCCGCGCAGGAAAGCCCGGCGCTGGCGAGACAAATTCCGGGAAGCATTTCGCGGAGTCAAACGCGGCATTCGCGGACATTCGAGCTTCTTCGTTCACTTCTTCTTCGCGGCGCTGGCGTTGGCGATGGCTGCGGCTCTGGAATGCAACCATGTGGAGTGGTGCATCGTGATTGGGTGCATCGGAATGGTGATGACAGCGGAGTTGTTTAATAGCGCAATCGAGACACTCTTCCACGGGCTGGACGCGGAGGTGAAGAACCGCAATTACAGTTGCCTGGACATCGCGGCCGGCGCGGTTCTGGTCGCGGGCCTGACTTCAGCCGC
>JAKEEV010000584.1 GCA_022616395.1 Planctomycetia bacterium
GCGGTTCCGATTCGACTCACTTCGCCAACTGTTTCTCGATCAACTTCGCCAGTTCCTTGTCGCGGAGATCCTCCTCTTCGGTGTCCCACACCTTGTTGCCGGCTTTATCGAACATCGCCATGAAGGGCAGCCCCCCCGTGATCCCGAATCGTCGACCGATTCGTTCCATGTGCTTCTCGGGATCGGCAACGAGGAAGTTGGGGAACGTCGCGTCGTTCTTCTTGAGGAAGTCCAGCACCTCTTGCTTATCTACCTGTCCAGTCCCACCGGCCTTGTCAACGTTCACGCTGATGCACGCCAGTCCCGCATCGGCGTACTTATCGTGAAGCGCGACGAAATGCGGAAATCTCTCCCGACACGGAGGGCACCACGTCGCCCAGAAGTCCACGAGAACGACTTTCCCTGTCTGTGCCTTAACAGCGGCATCGAGCGCTTCAAAATCCGCGACCGACACGTCCACGGGAATCGAAGCGGCGGGTTTGGGTTTAGGCGTTGGTGTTGATGACTGACACCCCACGACAACGGCCACAAGCAGCGGAATAACCAGAATCAGAACGCGACTGAGCGTGTGCATGAATCTCTCAGTTCAGTGTCGCGGGCCTCCACCGGCTGAAGCAGCCGGGTCGGTCCGCTCCAGTTCGGCGAACTATGGAAATAATACCCCATGAAGTAGCCCGCCTGTCTCCATCATCAGGAAAACAGTGAGAAGGTCAACCGAGACGCGACCTATTCACCACAAGCGCTCGGTGCTAGGATGAGTAAGTCTTTGGCCATTGCGCATCCGCGAGAAAGTCCTCGCGGGTCGCCTTCACGCACCAAGAGCGCCGACGAATGCCGACGCCGACCGCGAATATCCGCAACTTCTGCATCATCGCGCACATTGACCACGGCAAGAGCACGCTGGCCGATCAGTTCCTGCTCAAAACAGGCACGGTCTCCGAACGCGACATCAAAGCCCAGACGCTCGACAGCATGGACCTGGAACGCGAACGCGGAATCACCATCCGCATGCACCCGGTCACGATTTACCACCAGCACAACGGCCAGAAGTATGAACTGAACCTCATCGACACGCCAGGCCACGTTGATTTCAACTACGAGGTGTCCCGAAGTCTCGCGGCGTGTGAAGGAGCGATTCTTCTGGTGGATGCTTTCCAGGGTGTACAGGCTCAAACCGTGGCGAACGCATTCCTGGCGATGGACGCCGGGCTGAAGATCATCCCGACACTCAACAAGATCGACCTGCCACACGCGCGGCCGGAGTTCGTCATCGGAGAGATGGAACAGGCGCTGATGGTGAATCCCGATGACGTGATGCGCGCCAGCGGGAAAGCCGGTATCGGCATCGAGGGGATGCTCGCCGCGGTAATCGAACGCATTCCGCCACCAGCGGGCAAACCCGATGCTCCCGCCAAGGCGCTCATTTACAACAGTCACTTCGACACCTACAAGGGCGTGGTCGTTTACATCCGCGTCATGGACGGCGTAATTCGACCCGGCCAGAAGATCAGACTGATGCGCGCTGGTCGCGAGTACATGATCTCCGAGATAGGCCAGTTCCGCCCCGAAATGCAGAAGTGCGAGGAGCTGTCGGCCGGTCAGGTCGGTTACTTCACCGCCAACATCAAGAACATCGTGGACGTCAACATCGGAGACACGGTCACTGAGGCTGCGAACCCGACCGCCGAACCACTCACGGGGTACAAGGAACCGAAGCCGATGGTGTACTCCGGACTGTACCCGGTCAACAACAACGAGTTTGAAGACCTGCGCGAAGCACTCGCCAAACTCAAGCTCAACGACAGCAGCTTCACCTATCAGCCGGAAGTGTCGGACGGTCTTGGCTTCGGCTTCCGCTGCGGCTTTTTGGGGATGCTTCACCGCGAGATCATTCAACAAAGGCTCGAACGCGACTGCGATCTGAACCTGGTTCAGACCGCTCCGAACGTGACGTACGAAATCCTCAAGAAGAACGGAGAGGTTCTCACGGTCCACGGCCCGCAAGAAGTACCGGACGCGGGGCAGATCGAGGAGTTCCGCGAGCCGATTGTGCGGATTAGCTTCCTCATCCCCGCGGCGAACATTGGCGCGCTGATGCAGATGTGTACCGACCGCCGAGGAACCTTCGTGCGGACGGAATACTTGAGTCAACAGCGCGTGATTTTGGTGTACGAGATGCCGCTGGCGGAGGTGATTTACGACCTCTACGACAAGCTCAAGTCGGTCACGCACGGCTACGGCACGATGGACTACGAATTGCTTGGCTTCAAGGCCGCGGACCTCGTGAAGATGGACATTCTGGTTCACGGTCAGAAGGTGGATGCTCTCTCGGTGATCGTTCACCGGTCGAATGCCGAGCGGCGAGGGCGTATCATTCTCAAGAAACTCCGCGAGGAGATCGACCGGCATCTCTTCGAGGTGTCGTTGCAAGCGGCAATCGGAGCGCGGATCGTTGCTCGCGAGAATATCGCCGCGATGCGCAAGAACGTGACCGCCAAGTGCTACGGAGGCGATATTACCCGCAAGCGGAAGCTCTGGGCCAAGCAAGCCGAGGGGAAGAAACGCATGAAGCAAATCGGTCAGGTCGAGGTTCCCCAGGAAGCGTTCCTCGCGGTGCTGGAATCGGATGAGTGATGGAGTGAATTTGAAAGCCCCCTCACCCGCCGCTATCGCGAAGCGAAGCGCTTCGCGGCGGCGACCTCTCCCCGCTTTTGCGGGGCGCGGTGTTGGGATTGCAGTGCCGAGGAGCTTTGCGAGAAGGGCAAAGCGCCCACCTCGCCCCGCTTTTGCGGGGAGAGGTCGCCGTAGACTGACGCCTTGCGTCAGTCGTAACGGCGGGTGAGGGGGGCTTAAAGACTAAGAAACCGTTTCAAAAATATGTCGGTGACCTCAGAACATCGAGCACTCACGGCACCGGTTTTTGAAACGATTTCTTAATCAATCCCTCAACCCAAACAACGACAATAGCGCTTCCGGGTGCTTCAGTATCGGAGTCGTCCGGTCTCTGGTGGGCCTACATCGAGTTAACTGCGTCATGGAACCCACCACTCCTCCTTCGCCTCCGGAGATCGTCAAGGCAGACGTTCCTCCACACACACCAGAAGCACCAACGACTCCCACCGCGACTTCGAGTTCACTCGACGAAACACCAATCACCAATCACCAAGAGCCGAAAGCAACTCCCGACACGCCAAACACACCGCTCACCACTCACCACTCACCACTCACTGCAAGCGAAGTGAACCACTCATCACCTCACGAAGCGATTCACCACCGGCATCCGCTTCGCTCGCTTGTTGTTGTCGCAGCGGTGGTTCTGGGATTGTTCTTGTTGGTGAGAACTCTCGCCGTGGAGCCGTTCGGAGTGCCAACTGGAAGCATGGCTCCCAATCTGATCGGCCATCACCGTGCCGGCACCTGTCCGCGGTGTGGGTACACGGTGCGCGTCGGTCGACCCTCGACCGGCAACCCAGCAGAACATTTCGCGAAGGTCGCTTGCCCGAATTGCGATCAGCACTTTTCGCTGACCAACGCCCGCGACCTGAGCGGCGACCGGCTTCTGGTGGACAAGAATGTGTACGAACTTCGCCTACCAAGACGCTGGGAAATGGTGGTCTTCCGTTGCCCGGACCCGGACCCGCGTGAGTTTGGCAAGCCTTATGTCAAGCGACTGATCGGATTGCCCGGAGAGATTATCACCATCGTGGCCGGCGATGTGTACGTGAACGGGCAGATCGCTCGCAAGGGACTCGCCGAGGTTCGAGAAACGATGGTTCCGGTTTACGAACTCGCATACGCTCCCAAGGGCGGCTGGGGTATCAGGTGGCTCGTGGAACCACCCGGCAACGATCCGCGTCTTCCCGCCGGACCTCCCGCCGGTCCACCCGCCAGTCCCACTCCCGCGGATGCCGCGGTCATTCAGAGCGGAGCGCTTGTTCTCAACGCCTCGGAGACACCGCAAACGATGGCCGCGGTGACGTACCGACACTGGCACCTCGACGAGCGCCAGGAGATGCCGGTTCGCGCATGGAACGCTTATGACGGCACTCCGAGGAACTTCGGTCAGTTGCCCGCGGCTCACGACTTTATTCTCACTTGCGAAATTGAAGTCACGGCAGCCGCCACCGGAGGAGAAGCGTCTTTCGCGTGCCGACTGATGGACGGCGCGGATGCGGTCAGCGCGGAAATTGCGGCCGGTCCGCGCTCCACCGGCCGCGCGCAACTGATGCGCGAGAAACATGGAGGACTCAGTTCGACTCGTGGAGTCTCGCTCGAAGTGGGGAGAGTCTACTGGCTGGAGTTCGCGTTCGTGGATCGCCAGGTGCTTCTGGCTCTCGATGGGAAACTGATCCTTCCCCCGGCTGAATTGCCGCAGGTAACTGGACGCAGCGAAGTGAAACGGCCGTTGCAGCTTGGAGCGCGCGGGTGTCGAGTTGTAATCAGAAACCTGAAGTTATCGCGCGACATTCACTACACTCAGTACGGCGACCACGGCACGAAGCAGCCCGCGACGCTGGGAGCGGGCGAATACTTCGTGCTGGGAGACAACAGCTCCAACTCGCAAGACAGCCGGAAATGGCCCAAGCCAGCCGTGCCGGAAGTGGACTTCATCGGTAAACCATTCCTCATTCACCAGCCGCTGCGGGTCGGCCGGGTGACCTTTGGCGGTCAGGAACGCGTGTTCCAGACGCTCGACTGGTCCCGGCTCCGGTGGCTACACTGACCCTCCGTCGGGTAACCCAACCTCTAAACAACCAAATTCCAACTCCGACAAAGCGAAGAACTTCGTGCAGCCGAAAAAGCTGGCCGCGTTTGGAATTTGACACTTGAGATCTCGCTATGAGCGCGACTGCGACCGCCGAGGAAACCCGCGATGTTCGCGAGGACAAGAAGAAACATCCCCGCGACCCGGCGCGCGAGGTGGTCGAGACCATTGTCTTTGTCGTGGTGCTCGTGCTACTGCTCAAGTTGTTCGTCACCGAGGCGTTCGTCATCCCGACCGGGTCGATGGCCGAGACGCTCTACGGCTACCAGAAGATCATCAAGTGTCCCAAATGCGGGCATGAGTTCCCGGTGAACACCCACGACGAGATCGAACCGAACCCCACGACCAAGCGGCATCACAAACTGGTCAGTTACTGCTGCCCCAACTGTCGGTATCTGGGGCAAGTGGATGAGTTGAACCCCGCGCCAAAATATCGCACGGGAGATCGCGTGCTGGTTCTCAAGCCGCTTTATCACATCAGCCGCCCGCAGCCGGGCGATGTGGTGGTATTCAAGTATCCCGAAGCCCCACAAGAGAAGCACACCGCGGCGAACTACATCAAACGAGTGTGGGGTTTTGGCGGAGAAACAATCGCCATCTTGAACGGACAATTCTACCGAGCAACTTCGCTGGCCTACCTGGACTCCGAGCGGCCCGCAAACTCACTCGATTTGTGGAAACCGGAATACATGTACATCAACAACAAGGCCGCGACTGACCTGTTCGCCGCGTCCCGTTTGGCGCGCTTTCCCGCGGGTCAGGGAGGCTTCGAGATCATTCGCAAGACTGAGGAGCAGATTCTGGCCACGAGGCGGATCGTGTGGGATAACGACAAACAGGCGAAGGAACTGCTCGACAAACTCGGACCGGCCTTCAAGCCGCGCTGGGGAAGCGAAGTCAACGGCCGATGGAGCGCGGACGATGGTCGGCAACCGCGCGCGTTCCTTCACCAGAGCGGAGAGCTGGACTGGATTCGCTACAGTCACTTGACGTGGAAACTCGACCCGAAAGCCGAGGTGAACCAGAGGAAGTTCGTTCCCTGGAGGTGGAATCAACCCGTTGAGCCTCCCATCGCCGGGCCGATAGATAACATGCTCGGCTACAACGCGGGGATCGACTGCATCAATCCCAGGGAAGATCGGAAGGATTGGATCTTCCAGAGCCGCGAGCAGGGTCAGGAAACGCTCTGGGTGGGCGATCTGATTCTCGAATGTGAGGCTCAACTCGGCCCCGGAACGGAAGTGATTCTTGAACTCTCCAGGGGAGTCAACCGCTTCCAGGCGAAATTCGCCAACGGACAGGTCACCCTCTCGCGCACCGGACCGCTTGGCCCGGAGTTCGGCACACCATCGCGTCCCTGCAAGGTTAACGCGGGTACCTACAAGCTCCGATTCGCCAATGTGGACGCCCGGCTGATGGTCTGGGTGGATGAGAAGCGGATCGACTTCGGCTCCGAGGGCGATTACACGCCGGTCGAAAACACCAACTTCGAGCCGGATGACTTCCACCAGGAAGGCTGGACGCGGGCAAACGACATCGATGCGCCCGCGAGCATCGGAGCAAAGGGCCAGGTCACCATTCGCGGCATCAAACTCTTCCGCGACATTTACTACACGCGATTAAAAGATCCCCCCTCGGCCGTGGACACTTACTACGTCCAGCCCGGTCACTATTTGTGCCTGGGAGATAACAGCGCTCAGAGCGCGGACAGCCGCAAGTGGGGGACCGTGCCGGAACGATTGATGCTCGGTAAGGCCGTGTTCGTCTTCTGGCCGGGGTTCCCGGCACCGAATCGGATCGGGTTTATCAAGTAGGTGGGCGGTTGCGCAAAAGTCAGAGGTAACGAGGGAGTTTGAGAAAGTGAAGACCCCTCACCCGCCGCTACCGACGCGAAGCGCGTCGGGCGGCGACCTCTCCCCAGCGGGGAGAGGTGTTGTGGTTGCACGTTCCGTGTGGCTCATCGAAAAAGCAAAACCCCATCTCTCCCCGTTGGGGAGAGGTCGGCGAGGCTTTGCGAGCCGGGTGAGGGGTCTTCAACTCACCGCAAAAGCGCGACGATAAGACACGAATGCTTACGCGGAGCAGCCAGAATGCTCTCAGGTGAAATCCAGATTCGCGTGCGGTATGCGGAGACCGACCGCATGGGGTTGTTGCATCACGCCAACTATCTGGTGTACTTTGAACAGGCTCGCACGGAGTTGCTTCGCAGCCGGCACGCTTCGTATAAGGAACTGGAAGATCAGGGGATTTTCCTGGTCGTGGCGAAGGCCGAGGTGAAGTTCAAAAGTCCCGCTCACTACGACGACGTGCTGACGATTCGCACCACGGTGACTCGAACGAGCCAAGTGAGGCTCGAACACAACTACGAAGTTTTCCGCGACTCCACGCTGATCGCCGAAGGATCAACGACACTCGCCTGTGTGGACCGCGAAGGGAAACTGCGGGCAATGCCGGAGTGGCTCTCAGAAAGCAAATAAAGCCGAAACTCGAAAGTCGGCGACCGGTGAGCGTCGAGCCGTCAGGCCGACGGTGGAATCGCAATACCGTCGGCCTGAC
>JAKEEV010000585.1 GCA_022616395.1 Planctomycetia bacterium
GTCTCACCAGCCGGCTAACGCCGGCCGTTCGCCGGAACCATCGTGTCTCACGTTTTGTTCTTCATTCCATCCAAAAAGCCTTCGAGTTGTCGGCTGCGGACGGGGTGTTGCAGTTTGCGGACGGCCTTCGCTTCGATCTGGCGGACGCGTTCGCGTGTCACCTTGAAGATTCGGCCGACTTCTTCAAGCGTGTAGGTGTAGCCATCGCCCAGGCCATAGCGAAGCTTGATGATCTCGCGTTCGCGGTAAGTGAGCGTCTTCAGCACGCCCTCGATCTTGTCCTTGAGCATCTCGTTGGTCGCGGCCGAGACTGGCGATTCAACGGAATTGTCTTCGATGAAGTCGCCGAAGTAGCTGTCCTCGCTCTCGCCGACGGGTCGATCCAGACTGATCGGCTGTCGGCTGATCTTCAGCACGCGCTTGCATTCCTCGTAGGAGATTTGCGCGGCCTTCGCGGTCTCTTCGATGGTCGGCTCGCGTCCCATTTCCTGAAGGAGCTTCTTGGAGACATTGCGGAGCTTACTCATCGTCTCGATCATGTGGACGGGAATGCGGATCGTCCGGGCCTGGTCCGCAATGGCTCGCGTGATCGCCTGGCGAATCCACCACGTCGCGTAGGTGCTGAACTTGAACCCGCGGCGGTGTTCGTACTTGTCCACCGCCCGCATCAGCCCCGTGTTCCCTTCCTGAATCAGGTCGAGGAAGGAGAGTCCGCGATTGCGGTATTTCTTGGCGATGCTGACCACGAGCCGCAAGTTGCCACCAGAGAGTTCGCGCTTGGCCTGCTCGTACTCCGCGAACCGCTGCTTCATGATGCCGATTCGCTTGCGAAGGCTCGCCGGCTCTTCGAGCGTGATGAGCATGAGGTCTTGAAGTTCCTTTTCCAGGTTGGCACGTTCTTCCTTCGCGGTTCGGTTGCCTTTGAGAGATTCGATCTCGGCTTCGAGTTCGTCCATCCGCTGGCTGATTTGTTCCAGCTTCTTCATGAGCGGTTGCACCTTCTGGGTGCGGATGGAGAGTTCCTCCACGAGCGTGACGGTCTTTCGGCGGCGCAGGCGCAAGTGTTCGCGAATCTCGTCCTTCTCCTTGGCATTGGTCCGTTCATCGACCAGGCGCTGGAAGTCCTCGACGTTGGCTTCCATGAGCGGTTCGAGCGTCCGCAGGTTGTGAGGCATGCGGGCGAGAATCTTGTCTTTCTCCAAATTCTCGGTTTGCGAGACCTTGATGGTGCGGTCGAAGGGCAAATCGCCGGTATGAACGCGCTTGAGCGTCTCCACGACCTGGCGCATCGCGTAATCGCATTCGAGCACCTTTCGGCGGAATCGCCGGCGCGTCAGTTCGATTCGCATGGCCAGCTTGACTTCCTGCTCGCGTTTAAGCAGGTCGATCTGGCCCATCTGCGTCAGATACATGCGAACCGGGTCGTCGATGTGTCTGCCGTCTCCATCCGAGTCTTCGTAGGAGGGCGCTTCGGAGTCGTTGAGAATGGCTTCCTCGGCCACCGCGACCGGTGCGTCCTCGGAGTCTTCATCTCCGTCGATAAGGGTGATGTGGTACTGGTCGAGGAGATACTCCGTGATCTCCGCCAGTCGATCCGGCTCGGACATTTCGGGCAGAGCCTGGTTCACCTCGTCGAAGGTGAGCGTGCCGGTCTGCTTGCCCTTCTCGATGAGGGTCTTGATGACCTCGTCGTTTTTCCAGTCCATCCGAACCCCTCCCACGAAGTCCGTCGCTTGTTGGTCATCATGACCGAGGCAACGGGTGGTTTGGTCAGTCTTGTGCGAAACTCTTGGTGTTCTCGTGGTGAACCCCACCCGCAAGGGTGGTGGGTCACATTACCCCCGCCCTCGCGGGCGGGGTTCGCCTTCACGCCGAGCGTCTCGGCGGTTGAGTTTGTTGGAGCTTGCGGAGCAGTTCAACCGCCTGCTCCTCGTTTGCGTTTGCCAACTGTTCTTTCACGGCCTTCGCGGCGGCCTGGGTCTTCATGTCCGCGAAGCGTTTCAGGAGCCTCCGAAGCCACTCTTCGCGATCCTGCATGTGCTGACCGACGAACTGGAGTTTCAGAGCCGTTTCGTAGAGGTCGGGTCGGTCGGTCAGTCGTTCTCGGAGGGCTTCAAGGTCGGCGACCGAGCCGGCCGCGTGCGTTGAATACAGTTCCGTCAGGATGCGCCGAAGCCCTGTGTGGGTAATCTCCTCGGCGGTCAGTTGTGCCGCGGCGACGGGAACTAAACCCGGATCGTTGAGTAACAGTTCCACCAGTTGCCTCTCAGCGGCAGCCGCGGGTCCGGCTTTCGGTCCTCCGCGAGGCTGCTCCGTGGTGGGCATCACGGCATCCGAACGCGACTCAGGCGTCAACTCGACGAACCCAGCCGGCGGGTTCTGGTCGGGTTGTGGTTGTGCGCGTTCTTTTTGCTCGCGTTCGCGTTCCCGTTGTTCGTGTGCCTTGCGGAGTTCGCCGAACCGCGCCCAGATTGTTTCTTGCCGAAGGCCGAACCGGTGGTGTAGTCGCGTGACGATCAATTCTCGTTTCAGTTGGGCCGCGGCACCGGGGGCCATTGCCGCGGAGGCCATCACTCCCAGAACCTCGTCCACGATCCGGCGTTTGGTCTCGTCGGAGGGTGTTGCATCCCTTTCCAGCAGTCTATTCAGTTTAAAATCTAAAGCGTCCGCTGCCGAGGTCAGTACCCGCTTAAACGTGTCAATTCCATCCGGCCGGACGAGCAAATCGCAGGGGTCTAACCCCTCGGGAAGCGTGGCAACGGCGAGTTCCACGTCCTGAGACACGAAGATTTCCAGCGCCCGATCCACGCCCGTCAATCCACCCGCATCTGCATCATAGACAAGTACCACCTTCGGGACATACCGCCGAAGATGGGCTACGTGCGTTGCGTTGAGAGCCGTGCCCATAGTGGCGACCACCTGAGTGACTCCGCACTGGTGGGCCATCATCACGTCAGTGTATCCCTCCACGACCGCGAGGTAACCCGCGGACGCTCCTCCGTGCCGGGCAACGTCCAGCCCGTAGAGAAGCTCGCTCTTCTTGAAGAGGGGCGTGTCAGCGGAGTTGTAGTATTTCGGTGCCCGGCTGGCATAGGGGGAATTCGGCATGATTCGCCCGCCGAAGCCCACCACCTGCCCGCGAACGTCCTTGATGGGGAACATGACCCGGTCACGGAAGCGGTCGTAGAATCCACGCCCGGCCTGGCTGGGTCCGATGAGACCGACTTCGACCAAGAGTTCGTCCGGGATGGACTCCGCCGCTGCCACGCGGGCAAGCCAATCGCCTTTGAGAGGAGCAAAGCCCAAGCCGAAGTCGCGGACCGTCTTGCCGGAGAGTTTGCGTTCGCCGAGGTACTTGCGAGCGGCTTCCCCGGCGGGATCTTCGAGGAGTTGGTGGGCGTATTTTGCCTGTGCCCAGCGCATCACTTCGAGCAGCTTGGCGCGGTGGTGATCCTGTGGCGTGGAGGTGGCTTCGAGCTTGATTCCCGCGCGTTCGGCGAGTATCTGTCGGGCCTCCCGGAAGCCAACCTTCTCCATGTGCTGGACGAACGCGAACACGTCGCCGTGGGCACCGCACGACCAGCACTTGTACCGCTGGCGGGCCGGGTCGATGTCCAGAGATGGCCGGGAGTCTTGATGGAAGGGGCAGAGCGCTTTGAAAATTTTACCAGCGGGTTTGATGGCCAGATAGGTGCCGACGACAGCGACAATGTCGCTGGCGGCTTTCACCTGTTTGGTTTGCTCCACCGGGTCGGACGGCACGGGACACCTTTCAGAGTGCAAAGTGAAAAATGCAAAACTCAAAATGGAAGAACGGACTTCTCCCACTTTGCACTTTTCATTTTGACTTTTTCACTGAAAGCGGTCGGCCTTGGCGGTGGTTGGGCTACCCGGAGTCCCCGTGCTTTCGGTGGAGCGTGGCGAACCGGTTCAGTGGTGCTTGCTCCGCTCTGTCTGTCTGAAAGAGGGGCAAGAAACGAGTCCGGTTTTGTCGCCGTGGGGGGGATGGCCTCGAACGTGCCGCGGCTCCTCTGAGCCATAAAGGTCGGTGCATCAATCCGTTGATGCTTGGCGAATTATAGCCTGTTGGGGGGGACCGTCAAGGCAGCCTCCCGCCGGACCTCCGCATACCGCAAACTTACCCCACAGCACGGTTTTTGGCCGACCGGACAGGCCGGATTCTTCCCGCATCCTCGTCCGCATCGTCGGCTCTTCAGGCGCAACCCGTCAGAGAGGAGTCAGGAATCAGGAGTCAGGAATCAGCGAAAGACAAAAGCAGGAGTCAGAAGGCATACAGCGCTGGCCGTCTGCATTTCTGATTCCCGACTCCTGATTCCTGACTCCTGTGCGGTTGTCCCGACCCGGTTAGCGGGGTAAGCTGGGCAGTGGGTTTGCCCGTTCGTCAAATGAGCCGGTTTCGCGGTTGGCCCGGGTCTCACCGCTCGCCAAATAACAGTGATGTCGCCCGCGTCGCCGCTCTCCTGATACCCGAGAGCCCCTTCGCGTCTGAATTGGTGGGTTTGGTGTGTGGTCTGTTTGGATGTCGGATGGGGTCGGATCGAAGATCCTCAACCCATCCTCCGGCTTTTTGACTTTCGGACCAGACACCAACATCCCACCAATTCAGACGCGAAGGACGAATTAGGGAGGCACTTCATGTGGGTGTGGGCTTTGTTTGCGCAGGTTGAGGAGAAGGGCGATCCGCTTCGCCGGCCAGAGATGATTATCGCCATCTTTGCGCTGGCCGCGGTGCTTCTGCTGGGCGCGGGGGTCATCTACTGGGTTGATAAGTGGCGCAAGCGTGCCAGCACCACGGCCACGGAAGGAGAAGAGGTCGGCGCGCTGACCGACTACCGCGACATGTACGAACACGGGGAGATTACCGAGGCCGAGTACGCCGAGCTGCGTCGCCGGGTGGCCGAGAAGATCAAGAACCCGGCAACCGCAACTCCGGGGCCGACGGCACCAGCGCAAAGCGGCGAACGGGCGACCGTCAATCCCCCCGTGCCGCCAACCCGCCCAACCGAGCCGCCCCCGCCGACATGAACCGCTTGCCCCGCGTGACGAATACAATCCGCAGGGTCGAGTCGTTAAATCCGCACGATCGCGCCTGTTCTCCGGTTCTTGCGCGACTGGACTCGCCCGTGACTGTATGATTAGCCTGAAGTTCGGACGCTACCCATCCGGGTGGCAAAGTCGAAAGAAGCCAGAAGCTCGACATTGGAAATCCGACAACCGCTTCTGCTTACTTTCGAGTTTCGTGCTTAACTTTTCTTTCGAGTTATCTGCCAGAATTGGGGAGCACATGCCTTCGGATCGCACCACCGGCGACTCAGGCGGTCGACGCCCACCTGGAACTGCCGGCCGAAACCGCAATGCCTATTGCTCATTCTGCCGCCGAAGTCATCGCGATGTCGGCCCACTCGTGGAGGGGCCGGGCGATGTCTACATCTGCGGCGAATGCATCGAACTGTGCCAGTCGATCATCGACCAGGAGAAGAAACGCAGAGGAGGACCGAAGGCGGCCTCCTCGAACATCCCCGCTCCCCGCTCCATCAAGGAAAAGCTCGATCAATATGTGATCGGCCAACAGCGAGCAAAGAAAGTGCTCTCCGTCGCGGTCCACAACCACTACAAGCGACTGAGCATCGGAGACGGCGTTCGCCAGGATGTAGAGATCGAGAAGAGCAACATCCTGTTCGTCGGCCCCACGGGCAGCGGAAAGACGCTTCTGGCCCGCACGCTGGCGAAGATACTCGATGTGCCATTCGCCATCGGTGACGCGACCACACTCACCGAGGCCGGCTACGTGGGTGAGGATGTCGAGAACTTGCTCTTGAAACTCCTGCACGCGGCTGACTTCGACATTGAATCCGCCCAGCGCGGAATCATCTATATCGACGAGATCGACAAGATCGCGAAGACCAGCCAGAACGTGTCGATCACGCGGGATGTCTCTGGTGAAGGAGTGCAGCAAGCACTTCTGAAGATGCTCGAAGGAACGGTGTCGAACGTTCCACCTCAAGGCGGACGCAAGCACCCGGAGCAGCAGTACATTCAGGTCGATACGTCGAACATCCTCTTTATCTGTGGCGGGACGTTCGTTGGCCTTGAAGACATCATCTCTCGGCGACTCGGTCGCAAAGCAATCGGCTTTGGCGCGGTGGTGGAGGAGCAGCGCGAGCGCACGCTCGGCGAGTTGCTCAATCGCGTGACCGCCGACGACCTGATTGAGTTCGGGATGATCCCGGAGTTCGTTGGTCGATTGCCGGTGCTCGCTCCACTCGATCCGCTCGACGAGGAGGCGATGATCCGCATCCTGACCGAGCCGAAGAACGCTCTGGTGCGTCAGTATCAGAAGCTCTTCGAGATGGAAGGAGCGGAAGTGGAGTTCGAGCCGGCGGCACTCAAGGAAATCGCTCGGCTTGCTCGTGCCCGCGACACTGGAGCACGCGGACTGCGTGCCATCGTGGAAGACGTGATGCTCGATGTGATGTATGACTTGCCGGAGATGGAGCACAAGGGGAAGCACATCATCACAGCGGAGGTCGTGCGCGGAGAACGCAAGCTCAGCGAGAAGAAACCCGGCAAGAAGAGCGCGTAGGATTGTCACCGGAAGCGTCGCGACGGGTCTTCAATCAGAGCCGGAAGCGTCAGCGACGGGGTTTTTGGTTTTCATCAGAGCCGGAAGCGTCAGCGACGGGGTTTTTGGTTTTCATCAGAGCCGGAAGCGTCAGCGACGGGTAACCAAAACCAAGACCGCCCGCGGAGATCATTCCGCGGGCGGTCTTGGTTTTGGCTGTGTGAGTTGTTCCGCCGATGGTGAGGATGTGTATTGTTGGGAAGTGATTGCGAGTGTTGGGTCTGGATGCACGCGTGCTACACGCACGGAACTGGTCTGTACTGGAACGGCCGCGTCGAAGTTGATACGCACCCCGAGCGACTGTGGGACTGGCACAATCCGCCGTTCCTTCACCGCAAACCGTGACCGGCTCCGGTCGCCTTCGCGCTGGTTTTCTTCAACGCACGGGAGGCGAATTCCCCTACCCATTCAGCGCCAAAAAAGTGGACAACATTACGCATAGGGCACAGTCTCCTCCTTCCCATAAGTCTGTCCTGGTACTTGCTGGAAGGGTGAATTGCCTCCGAACGGTGGTCGGGCGGGTCGGGAGTGCGGCAGCTCGTTCCCGTTGGCAGGCGGGGAGATGCCGCGGAAGTGGTCAAATCCAATTCGATTACTTGACAAAAGTTCACTTATCACTCATAGAAGGGAATGGAGGCGAGTGGTGCTCGTTGGGGCGCTTCCGTGCCCATTCGCGATCCCTGCGCGATAAATCGAGCGCACACGACACATTCGCACCTCTGCAGTTCACGTTTCGGCCTGTCGTGTCGCGTGGCCGCTGTGGCCACCCCTGGCCACAGCGAAAGCCTGAAAAAATAGGGAGTTGATGGCTCTATGTGGCCACCCCTCCGGGCCGAAGACGCACCAGACCCTGGAAATTCTGGGCGAAACTCAGCGCGCGAAAAACAAGGGGGTGGATACCCACCCAGAAGTGCAACCTCAGCGAACAACACTTGTTTCCAGGACGAAGAAAGACACCGCCGCGGAGCGGCGGGCTACTTTGGAAGACTCGTCACTACTTCGGTTCACCCGCGGAGGATTCCACCAAGCTCATGACCAGCGCCTGTTCCATCTCGCCGGGCTTGAAGCCGAACGGTCCGCGGCCGCTCTTGTATGCCACCTTGCCCTTCGGGTCGATCACGTAGAGGCGCGCGGGCATTCCACTGTAAGCGTTCCCCACCGGGTCGCTGATCTCGTCCACCAGAACCGTCATGCCGGGGTTGAGCTTCTTGCGGAACAGCGTGCAGACCTCAGCGCGCTCCGCGGTGGTCGTGGGTTGCTTGAACGCGACACCCATCTTGGCGTTCGACTCCATCTTCCACCCGTCGGTGGGGTGTGCTTCGCGCACATACACCATGACAAAGTGAGCCTGAGCCTTGTAGCGCTCGTACACCGCGTCCACATCCGGATAGAGTCCGCGGAACGGTCCGCAGGTGAAGTTCCCAAGCACCAGCACGACCGGTTTCTTCCCGAAGAGCTTCGAGAGTTGCAGCGTTTCCTTCGCGTCAGGTGATTTCAGCGTGAAGTCCGGCGCTGAGTCATTGAGCTTCGGCCCTTCTTGAATCGAGCCGATTTCGCCCGCATAGAGTCCGCGCACCAGCACCGGAATGGATGGCCCATCGCCGGGAGCAAAGCCGAATGGCCCGCGAGGGATCATCGCTCGGCGGAAGTCGTCCGCGGTGAAGTAGTCCTTGCCCTCCGCGATCCGCTTGAACACTTCATCCAGTTCCGCGCGTGTTAACTTTCCATCACCGGTGCCATCCCACCGCCGGAAGAGCCGGTTGAGCATGTTCATCTGCATCACGTAGGGGTTGCGGTCGGACCAGTCGAGATCGTTGGGCGCGATCTTGCCGTCCCCGTCTCGGTCGAGCGCGTCAAAGAGCTTTTCCGATCCGCGAAACTTGTTCTTGGCAATCGAACCGGTCTTCAGATCAACTTCATGACGATCCGCGATCCACTTCCAGGAATAGCGATTCTCCGCCGGACCGAACCAGCCGTCATTGCCGCCCAACTGCGAGCCGCGCAGGATCGCGATGAGCATCTTCACCGCTTCGGGTTGCGGTTTGCCCGCATAACTCTTCTCCACTTCATCAGCGACCCGTGCGGCTTCTTTCGGATCAGCAAGCTTGTCGGGATCAAGCTTGGGGAGCGTGACCACGTTTGGCGAAACAGGGCCAGCCGCGCTCAGCGAGACCAAAAGAAGCGCTGAGAGACTCAGCGCGAACAGGAATCGGGTATACATGAGAAGAACCTCCTGATCGAGACTTCGGAGTGATGATTCGTATCACTTCTTCTTTGGCGGTTCCATCGGCGCTCCGGGCTTGTGATGATAATTCAGCCAGTCGGAGATGACCTTGAGTTCCTCCGAGTCAAGCAACCCGTCCTTATTCTTGTCGAAGTGGGCGAAGTGAGGAAGAATCAGGCCCATCACTTCGGTCTTGTCGAGTTTGCCGTCGCCGTTCTTGTCGCGTGCGAGCATCTGCTTGGCGAACTGCTCCGGCTCCCAGAACCCCGCGCCCGCGCCGCGAGCACCCCCGCCGTCGCGGTCGCGCTCCAGTGTGATGTCATACTCCTGCACCACGCGGTAGCAGGCTTTCTCGCCGACGCAGGCGAAGTAAGTCACGGTCAACCGGATCGTTCGACCTTTTGGCCACTCCTCCACATCGAGCAGGAACTCACGTGGGTCGCAATCGCTCGCCTCCTTCGATTCAGGAGCGGAATCTTCAAGCTTCTTGATGTTCACGCCCTTGGGTACGTCGAGCGTGTACTTCAGCGGGTCGGAAAGGTTGTTCCAGTGGGCGTCGTGAATCGGATCGAGATGGAAGCCGAGATAGAGTTTCCCCGCGCCAGTGGTCAGGAGAGCGTTATCGGCCTCGACTCGGAGCTTGGCGTAGAACGGCCGGGCCTTCGGTTCGATCTTTGGCTTCATCACAATCGCCTGCATTCGCGGACGCACCAGAGGAGGAGTCTTTCCGCGCGGTGCGGGTTCCTTCGGAGGCAACGCGATCTTCAGCTTGATGTCTTCCTCCTTCGTGATCTTCTCGACCGGACCGACGAGCTTTTCGAGATCTCTACGCACCTCTTGCGGGTGGCTCCAGGCGCGCTTGCGGACAATCTTCCCCTCCGGGTCGATGATGAACTCGGAGTTGGGCCGGTCGCCCATCGCGTGCTTCAGTCGGTTGTCCATCGCATCAACGACCCAGGGAATGGTCGCGCCCAACTTTTTCTCCGCCAAGCGCGCGTGCTTGAGTCGCTCATCGAGCGTGAACGGCTGCACGTGATGATCTACCAACTCCGGGTGCGCGAGCGTCTTGTAGACGAAGAAGAACTTCACCTTCTTGGGACCATAGTCCCGGTACACCGCCTCCAGACCGGAGACGTTCCACAGAAACGGCGGTCAAGTTAAACAGCCAAAAACTAACACCGTGTGATGCCCGCGCCAGGACGAAGTCTTCACCTCCGTGCCTTCGGGCGTGTAGATGGTGAGATCCGGGAGTGGGTCGCCAATGGTCGGCTTCTCCTTGACGAAATCTTCCTCGCTCTTCTTCGGCTGGGCGAAAGCCGCGGCCGGGAGGGCCGCGGCCAACAGAGCGAGTAGGAAACGGGACATCATTCGCATGTGGCACCTGCTTGGAGTTATTCGGGAGGGTTGCCGGATCAAAGTCACGGCCCCAGAGCTTCTCGTGTAATCACCATGTTCGGAGTCGTGTCGATCTGGTAACCGATCGTGCGCTCGGTCACCTTCTCGGCACTGTCCTGGAGGGTCAGTTTGACCGAGCAGCGCCCCTGGCGCCCCGACAGGGTCACCGGCCCGAGTTCGTACTTGAGCAACTTCTTTCCAGATTCCCATTCCGGTTCGTTGAAGTAGATCGGCGGCTGGCGTCGTTCCAGTTCGCCGTAACTCTCGCCCTGCTTCCACGCACCGAAAGCCGCGTTCAGAACCTCGGCGGCCTTCGCGGGATCGACAGGTTCATCGAGCGGCTTGCTGCACCCGAAGGCCAGGGAGAGTCCGCAGGAGAGAAGAAACCCGGACGTTCTCATGGGAACACCTCGATAGACTCGTCGGTGAATCGGTCATTACCAGTCGCTGCCCAGGAGGTCACCGGCGGCACGAGTTCCCAGCGCACGCCACGTCGGCATGCTGATGCTGCTGTTGACGAAACGAACCGAGCCGTCGCACAGAAGCACATTCAGTCCGTTGGTGTGAGCGCTGTTGGCGGACATGGAGCAGTTCGACGGAGGGAAGGCGCAGCCCTTCGCGTTCGGCAACCCAACGTGTTGGTACATCGTGTAGTGGAGCGCTTGAAGCCACTGGGTGCCGTAGTCGGATCGGAACTGGGTGCTGGGGCTTGTCGGGACGAACGCGTTGCACAGGCTGTCGGCCTGGTCGGGTGTGGTGGGCGAGCCGGACCCGGCCGCGTTGAAGAGGTCCGTCGCCAGCGTGATCGTGCCGTTATTGAAGTCGCCCTTCCGCCGTTCTGCGAACGCCGCGGTGTTGCTCGTGCCGTCGGAGATGTCTGTCAGGCGGAACGTCTTTCCGCCGAAGACGAACGGCCCCGAGCCGGTGGGGGAGCGGAAGAGGATATCGCTGCCGTAGGTCCAGACGTAGTTGTTCCCACCCTGGCCCGCGGGCGCCTGGGCCTGCGGGTCCGACGGGCAGAGGAATCCGGGGACGGTCGTGCCGAGTGGCCCGGCGTTGGCCGCGTTCGTCGGCGCGACGGTGAAGTTGATGGTCTTGTGGAGGTTGTCTTGCTCCAGGTAGGGGAGCAGGTGGGCGTGCGCGGAGAAGCCCAGCGCGTCGCCCCCCGCCGGCAACCGCTCATAAGCCGAGTGGTAGTTGTGCAGCGCCAGACCGATCTGCTTGAGGTTGTTGGAGCACTTCATGCGGGCCGCGGCCTCGCGAACTTTCTGGACCGCGGGCAGCAGAAGACCAATCAGGATTGCGATAATCGCGATCACGACAAGAAGCTCGATCAGCGTGAACGCCAATCGGCGGGAAGAAGAACGGAACATGGGTGTGGAAGCCTCACGAAAAATGGAAATAGATAGAGACCAAAGAAAACGCATCAACATCGCCCTGAACGGGCAAACATACGGGAACAATGGATTGCGATCTTGGTTGGAGTCCCGGCTTTAGCCGGTCTTCGTTCATCCGCCTGAAGGCGGGACTCCAACAAAAGACAACGCGAGCGCGTCCAGAAGCCGTCACGGTAAGCCACGCGCAAGCAACTCACGGGCGCGGAGTGCCGGCGGTGTTTTGCGGGGCAAGAGTCGGGTGGAGTGACGGCTTAGCCGATTCGAGGAGGGTGGAAGATCGAGTTGGCTTGATGAATCGGACGCGGAGAAGCGAAGTCGCGCGCGAAGGAACTGCGTGCAGAGTCGCGTTCGCCAATCAAGCCGAGCGACTGAACCACTTCCTTCGCCTGCGGGCTAACCGGTGTGACCGGAGCCGGAAGTGGAGCATGACGAACCGGCGCGCCAGAGCAATTCGGCCCCTGACACGGAGGAGCAAGCGGCTCAGGTGTCGCGGAAGCGCCTGGTTGCGTGTGCTGATTCAAAGTCGCGGGCGAGTTCAGAATGGTGACGTGATCCCCGCACGCTGCCGTCGCGCTTTGCGGCGACAAAAGCGCCACCGCGACGAGCAACAATGCTGCCCGCCAACCGCGGATCAGGGAGAGAGAGGAGAAAGTCATCTGCACGCTTCGGGCTATGTGATAATTGACTTTACCGACCCCACGAGCACTGAGCAATCGAAATCGAGGCACAAACTGCTTCGTCTCTGCTGTGTGGGGCTTCCGGGTGCCAATCGCCAGGGATATACTCATCACGCGACTCACCCGCCAGGCGATGATTATGCCAGACGCATCCCGATATTCTCGCTGGCTGGTATCGGGGGTGTTTCTCCTCTTGATTGGAGCAACCCTCTTCGCGATCTGGTACTTCACGCGCTCGCCCCCCCCGACTCCCATTGAAGAAGAAGCGCTTGTCCCCGACCCAGCCCCTCCCGATCCTCGACTCGTCTTTGATACTCCCTTTCGCAACGTCAAGCCGGAGGTGCGCTATGTGGGGGACGAGGCGTGCGCCAAATGCCATCAGTCGGTGACTCAGTCGTACCACGCTCACCCGATGGGCCGGTCCGCCGCGTTCGTTTCCAAGGGGATGACCGTCGAGAAGTATCACCCCTCTGGGCGCACAGTGTTTTCCGCCGGCTCATTCGATTTGGAAGTGGAGAGATCCCCCGAAGGTGCGAGACACCGGATTCGCCTCCGCGAACCGGCACCGGTTGCCGTGCCCGAAGTCGTCCTTCCAGTTGAAATCGCGATCGGGTCCGGCACACGCGGCCGATCATACCTGAGCGTGGAACATGGCTCGGTCTGGCAGGCGCCCGTGAGCTGGTATGGACCGGAGGCGAAGTGGGATCTTTCTCCCGGCTTCCGCCTCGGACACACCGTCCGACGGGCGATTCAGCCGGCCTGTCTCTACTGCCACGTGGATCGCGTCGAACCGATTCCCGGAGCGGAGAACCGTTATCGCCAACCGCTCTTCCCCAAGCAGGCCGCAATCGGCTGCGAACGATGCCACGGACCGGGCGAACTTCACGTTGCCGAACGAAACGCGGGTGCTCGACCGCAGGGGATGGATACTTCCATCGTCAACCCGCTTCACCTCACACCCGAACTCCAGTTGGCCATCTGCGAGCAGTGCCACCTTCAGGGAGAGGAACGAGTGAATCGCCGCGGGCGCGATCTGTTCGAGTTCCGGCCGGGGCTGCCGTTCGAGCAGTTCGTCAGCGTCTACGTCCGACACCCGGACATCGCGTCGGTGAACAAATCCGTCGGGCAATTTGAACAGATGGAACAAAGTCGTTGCTTCACGCAGAGCGGCCGGAGGATGGTCTGCACGAGCTGCCACGATCCTCACAAGGTTCCCAGCCCGGAGGAGAAAGACGCTCACTATCGCCAGCGTTGTCTGAACTGCCATAACAAGCCAACCGCGCGGAAGTGTTCGCTCCCGGAACCAGATCGACAGGCGAAAAACGACAGTTGCTTTACGTGTCACATGCCCAGAGCAGCCAGTTCAAACATCATCCACACGAGCATCACCGACCACCGCGTTCTCCGCAAGCCCGGCCCTGCACCCGTTGCGCGCGGACTTCCGTTCGGAACTTCACCGCTCATCCGATTCCGCAGCGGTCCATTCACTCCGCCACAAGATGAACTGGATCGCGACCTGGGAATCGCGCTGGCCCGGTTTGGGAAGAAGGGAGTGAAGGAGTTGGCCGACCGCAGCGACATTCGAGTGCTCGCCAGCGAGCGGTTGACAGGTTCGCTGGCAATCTGGAAGGGGGATGCGGATGCCTGGAGCGCGCTGGCGAACACTCGGGCCGAGCGTGGGCAAGCCGCCGAGAAGTTCAAGGCCGCGACCAACGCCGTGACTCTGGCTCCGACGTCGGAGCCAGCTCTGATAGCGCTCATCGAGGCTGCGACCGCTTCCGGCGAGTTCGATCTGGCCGAATCGACAGCCGGGAAGTTGATCCAGAACAATCCGCACGCGTCTCAACCGCTCGTGATCCGAGCCTTTGTCTATCTTTCGCGCGGGGAATGGGCGAAGGCCGAAGCGGATTGCATCGTGGCGCTGCGCATCCATCCGCTTCACCCCGAAGCCCGCGTGTATCTCGCCATCTGCTTGTATAAGAAGGGCGATTCTATCACCGCGTTGCGGGAAGCTCAGACCGCGACTCGACTGGAGTCCGATCCACGCCAAAAAGCGTTCTTGATGGACTTCTACCGGCGATTCACGCGGCCGTAGGGCATGCTGTGTCTTCTTGTGTTGGAGTCCCGCCTTCAGGCGGTTCTTCTCTTCTGCCTTGAAGACCGGCCAAAGCCGGGACTCCAACGACAGCCTTGGATCTCAACACAGCAACTTCTGTTTTCGACTTGCAACTTCCCTAGAGACTGTGTCAAAAGCGGCCGGGAGAGGTTAACTATACAAAAGTAACTTACTGGACGGATTTTTGCTGTCTAGAAATGGTAGATTGCCAGCGGGTGTGTGTGGCAATCTTGGCTATCTGGCAATCTATAGAATGTCGGCAACCCGGCTTTCGACCTTTTGAAACGGTCTCTACGGATCGATCAGAGCCAGGCAATCCCAGGCGACCAACCGGCCGTCGAAGACGAGTTGTCCACTTCCCCACCGAGTGGGCGAGAACACGAGCGATTCGCGAAATGCTTCTCGTGCGCACGGGATGTTCCCCGCCTCCAGAGCCACCAACCCGCGGATCACCAGCACCTCAGCGCGCAAGCCGAGTGTCTGAGCGATGTCCGCGATCCGAGTTCGAGTGTCATTGCGACTCAAAGTGCGGATGAGAAGTTGTGGAAGGTACGAAACTCCGGCTTGCTCGTCGAGCAGCGATGTACCGACCAGTCGGGCGAGTTCCATGCTCACTTGCGGGTGAGCGGGGAGCCGGCCGCCGGAACCGATCATCACGACCAATTCGGCGTCGGCAAAGTCGTAGTCGCCGACCGCGGCAAACGCCTGAGTGCGGAGCCAGTGATAGGTAAAGTCTCCCAGTGAACTGCGAAGTTCCTCCGTCATCCACTCCAGAACATCCTCCGGACGACCGGTTCGCAGCAACAGATCGATTTCCAGTTCCATCCCCACCTTGCCGAACGCCGAGACATCAGACGTCAAGAGCAGATCGCGAGCTTGCCCACCGAGTCCGCGCTGATTGGCCATCAGAGCACGATCGAGAACCGACCGGCCCGTCTCCTTGGCAACCGCGGCCGTCTCGCGATCCACAATCTTGGTCAGGCGGTTGAGTTCCGACTCGATTGCTTCAGAATTCGGGTCGTCTTTGCGCGGACCACCCCAGCGAGGCGGGATCTCCTGATAAGCGCGCAGATGAAAGACCACCAGATCCAGGCAGTTGAGCGACGTGTAGAGGCGCGCCAGTTCGACGTGAGCCGCAGCCAGTTTCGGGTTTAAAGACACAGCGCGGTTGAGTGCAGCGCTGGCCTGAATCTGGCGAAGTCGCAGGATTTCTGGATGCTGGGTGGCCCAACTTCGCTCGGAAGTCGTGGTCAGAAGCGCTCCATACGCGCCCCCCAGAGCAAAGTAAGCGTTCGCGTCGGCGGAGTTCTCGGCAACAGCCCGACGCGCGGCTCGAATCGCGCAGTACAACACGCCCACGGGAGCATCTCCACGCTGGAAGATAAACCTCTGGTTGAGTCCAAACGTCAGGCGCGTGATTGGCGGCAGCGGGCCGGTTTCTGGAATCGGAGGATCGAGGGTGCCGAGTCTTAACATGGCATCGACTGGTCCGCAGAGACCGGTCCACCCGCCCGCGGCTCCAACAAGACCCGCTGACTGAGCAACTTCCCACGCCAACTGGTGACTCAGAGGAGCCGTCCGACGCAGAGACTCGGCCTTCCGAAGAAAGACAGTCGATTCGTCCCGGCCGGGCGAACGCGAAGGAGGAGCGGGCTTCCAGAACGCATCCGACCAGTGCGGCTTACTGGTCGGTCGCGCGGAGGGAGCGACTTCAGACTCATCAGGTCGGAATGCCAGCTTCGAGAAATCCACTTCCCAGCCTGCATACGGATTGCCTCCCCCAGATCGTGCGGGGTCACGCCACCCAAAGACGACAAAGCCGCCCTTGAGATGCAGGACCGGCCACTCCTCCGGTTCCAGCAGCAACCGGTCGAGCATCGCCAGAGACACAACTCCTGAGTCTCCGACATACACGACGACCCGGTTCACTCCCAACTCCCGAAGTCGAGCGCGAGCCTTCTGAAGCTCCTCAAC
>JAKEEV010000586.1 GCA_022616395.1 Planctomycetia bacterium
ACGGTTCCGATGACCTTCATCGCCACCAGTTGGGCCATCAGTTACTGCAACGCGCGACCGGTGTTCGTGGATGTCGATCCGGCGACCTACACGATGGACCCCGAGCAAGTCGAACGCGCCATTACTCCGCGCACCAAGGCGATCATGCCGGTTCACCTCTACGGTCAACCGGCGGACATCGCGCCTCTCAAAGAGATCGCCGACAAGCACGGGCTTTCGCTCATCGAGGACTCAGCTCAAGCGCACCTGGCCACTTACCAGGGGAAGCCAGTGGGTGGATTCGGGCTGGCCGCGGGGTTCAGCTTCTATCCGGGGAAGAATCTCGGTGCCTGCGGAGAGGGTGGCGCGGTCGTCACCAACGACGATGCGATTGCGGCTCGCATGCGGGCGCTTCGAGATCACGCTCAAACTCAGCGCTATCACCACGCGGAGATCGGTTTCAACTACCGGATGGATGCCATTCAGGGCGCCATCCTCGCAATCAAGATGAAGCACATCGCACGCTGGACCGCTCGCAGACGCATCCTGGCTGAACGCTATCTCACTCTCTTAGGCGATCTGCCACTGGACTTGCCAGTGGTGCGTGCGGATCGCGAACCCGTGTGGCACCTGTTCGTGGTGCTTCATCCCCAGCGTGATCGGATTCGCGCGGAACTCGAAGAACGCGGCATTCAAACAGGCTTGCACTATCCGATCCCGGTTCACCTTCAGCCCGCGTATCAGCATCTCGGTCATGCGCCGGGCGACTTCCCGATCTCCGAGCGAGTTGGTCGCGAGTGCTTCACGCTTCCTCTTTACCCCGAGATGACCGAGGAGCAACAGGATGCCGTCGTCGAGGCGCTGAGTGCGATTCTTCAGAAGGAGTGTGCGCAATGAAGATCGCCAATCCGATCGAGGGGGCCACGGTTCTGGTCACCGGTGGCGCGGGGTTGATCGGCTCGCACATCATTGATCGCTTGATCGATGAGGGTGCGAGTGAAATCCGCGTGCTGGACAACCTCGTTCGTGGCCGGATGGTGAATCTGGCCGCGGCTCTGGCCCGAAGGAAGCTCAACTTCATCACGGGCGATGTCCGCGACCGATCCGCGGTGCGTGAGGCGGTCGCGGGGTGCGATTACGTGTTTCATCAGGCCGCGATTCGCATCACGCTCTGTGCCGAGACTCCTCGCGACTGCATGGATGTGCTGGTCATGGGCACCTTCAACGTCTTCGAGGCCGCGGTGGA
>JAKEEV010000587.1 GCA_022616395.1 Planctomycetia bacterium
GCGTTGGGAGTGAGGACCCGTTGACTCTGCTTGACGGAAAGACCGGACCCACGCTGCGACTGCGGGCAAGTCCCGGAATTCGTCTGTCTCGCTGCCAACAGTCAGACACAAGACATCCACGAAATCCTCCCGTTGCTTCAATTGCACCAGGATTTGTTCCGCAGTGTCAGAGGGGTGAATAACGAGGAGGTTTGGTGAACGACTCTTCAGGTCGCTGTCAGGTTGACCAGAATTGCTCTCTGCGTTCGCCATCACGTGCGCCTCGAATCACAATCAACTCCACTCGCAGCATAGCCTCGGGCCCGACACAAGCCAACAATTCCAGCGCTCAGGAAAGCAAATCACAAGTCACCGATGGAAAGGCCACGTTAGTAGCCCATGTTAAGTTCTTGGGCTTGGGCAGCCAGTTCATCGAGCGCTTTCAACCGATCGGCGTCAATACGCGCCTTGTAGTCCAGAACGTCTTGGCACCGGACCCGGCGGTGCGTACCCACCTTGTGACTGGGAATTAACCCGTCGTCGAGCAGTTTCACCAGATGAGGCCGAGAGACGTTCAGCAAATCGGCCGCTTGCTGCGTCGTCAGTTCCGCGTGGACTGGGAGCAGCGTCACCGCATTACCCTGAGCCATCTCAGCAAGCACGCCCAAAAGGAGTTTGACGGCTGTCACTGGAATGACAACCGATTCCCCTTTCTTGTTGCCTTCAATTTCCAAACGGAAGCCACGAGCGCCACGCAAGCTTGTGGCGAGTTGTCGGCTCGATTCTTTGGCAACTCGGGTTTCAGCTTCGCTTGGGGTGGTGGTATCGTATTCGCGAGTGAGCGTCGTTGTCATGACAGTGTCTCCTCTTCGCACACATCACTATTCAATCCGTGCGCCACTTACGACATTTTGATTTTAGACGACAAGATGACTAAACGCAATATCCGAAACGACGCAATTTACTGAACTAACGATCACGTTCACCGCGGGTTGCCGATGACTTCGACCATTTTCTCGGTCTTCATCGGGTTGTCTCCGAGGGCATCGGCAGACATGCGCACGCGGAACCATGCCTGATCCGCCTTCGCGCCCTGGAAGGTAATTGTGTAAGTCGATTCGCCGTAAGCCGGGATCGCCTCCGATGCGAAGACCACCGTGCCGTTGGTCACGCGGACGTTGGGCGTTGTCTGCACCACGGTGACCGCGTCCGGCACATCGACTTGCACACGCACATTGCGTGCTGATTCTCCGCCGGTGTTCTTCACCTTCACCGTGAACGTGCCCTGCCTGCCAACCGCGACCGTCAGCGGGTCGAACTTCGTTTCCCAACTGAGTGCGGCCGCGCCCTGGAAGACAGTGGCGAGTTCCTGAGACGCGCGCTGACCGCGAGCGTCTGAAGCACTTGCCACCACAACTCGCCGACCGGTCGTGCTGGCCTTGAACGCGAATCGGTATGACTGAGCCTCTCCCGGTTCGAGTCGCGGGAGCTGCCAGACAATCGAGTCGCGGTAGAGTTGGCCGCCATCGGTCTTCATGGTCGGCTTGCAATCGGGAGGGATCGTTCCGGTGATCTTCAACCTCGCGCAGGGGAGCGTTCCGGTGTTCTTCACGACGATTTCGTACTTCGCGGACTCGCCCGCGTTCACCACACCGGTCGGGCCGGTCAGGGTGACCGTTAACCCTGGCACAAGCACCTGCGTGCGTGCTTCTGTTGGCTTGTCGGAGACGAGTTTCGTTCCGGTCACGCTCGTGAGGGTGAACACGTCCTTCGATTCGCGGGGAGTAATGCGATACTCGATCACTTTCCGTTCGCCGGGTTGTATTTTCGCAATCACCCACACCCACTGCTGCCCCTCGGCCTGCGCGATGCGGTTTGCGCCTTTGGTCACCGGTTCGATCTCGGCGGACGCGGGCGCGTTCTCGATCACGCGAATGCTCTCGGCGGGCACCTTGCCGGTGTTTTCAAGAAAGATGCGCACCGTGTAAGTTTCATCGCGCACGCTTTGCTTCGGCGCGGACTTCGTGACCTTGATCGTGGGCTTGGCGATCTTGGTGGTAACAGCCTGACCGTGTTCGTACTTCACATAAGCGAGGTTCTTCAGTTCGGTAATGCCATCCTTGGGTCGCAGAGTCAGTTCGATGGTCCTGGAAGTGCCCGCCTTGAGCGTTCCGAGCGACCAGACGAGTTGCCGGCGCTTGTCGGTTGGGTCTTCCTTGTCCGGGAGCGGTTCGGCTTTCACTACCGTCTCGACTTCGGGCGGAAGTGGATTGCGCACGGTGACCGAGTGAGCATCCGCGGAGGAAACATTCTGCACCGTGATGATGTACCGGAGGTCTTCGCCGGGAGCAGCGTCCGCGGGTACGCGAACCTGGATGCGCACGACCGGGTGAGGAGGATCGGGCACGCTCATTCCTGGGCGCGTCAGAGGTTGAGTCACCGTTCCACCCGCGACCGGTCGCGTGTACTGAACCGGCTCAACGTTCGGGTCTTCAATGGCGGGCAGTACGAGCTTCGGAAGCGCTTTCTCTTCGGGCTTTGTTGGCTCAAGCGGGCCAACTCCGGGGAACAGCGAAGGAGGCGGGACTGGAGGCAGCTGCTGTGGATTCTGCGCGCGGGCGGCCAGCGCGACAACCGCCCAGCCGACCGCAATTGCCGCAACGCTCATCGCTGCCATTCGCATGCGCTTCCGCCAAGACATAACGCACCCTCCGCGCAGGACCGAGACTCTCGGCGCTGCGGGGGATATAGCGTCCCGCGCGAAACTGCGAAAGATCAGTTGGGGCCGCGCCATCTGAGTTGAGAACGTAGGCGACTTGCCTACTTTTCGAGGAACAGTGGCAAACTGGCGAATTGTTTGGCACACTACAACCGCTCAAAGCGGTCAGTTCGGGAGGCAAGTCCATGAGCCATCTCCCATTTCGAGTCGCGGTTGGGTTACTCCTGACGGTTCCCTGCGGTTGGGGAGTTGCCCAGGACATCGCGCCCGCGCCGAAGCTGGCTCCTATCAATCCCGATGACCTTTTGGAACAGCTCCGGATGCGGATACGGATCGCGGAGGAACGCGCAACCGCGGATGTGGCCGACGCAGAGGTTCAGATTGCAGTGGTGTTCCTGATCTCGCCTCAGACAGCGCTCGACATCGCGAAGAAGGCCCGCAAAGCTGTCGCCGATAACCCCGACATCAGCGAAAGTTGCCGCCAGCGCCTGATGAAGCGACTGAACCGATTCATTCGCGAATGAACTGGCTCATTTCCCAATCGAGCAAGCTTCGTCCGATATTCCACAAATGATTGCGGGTGATGAGCGAAAGGGAGGGTAACAGAGATTAGCGGGAGGGTTCTTCCATGAGCGTGACCGCGGAACTCGACAAACTGAAAAGACTGCACGATCACGGAACGATCACCGACGAGCAATACGAGCGCGCGAAGGCCAAGTTGCTCGAAGAGCCGATGCCGGTCGCGGACGAAGTTCCCGACGAACCGGAACGGTTCGACCCCGTCACCGACGAAGAGCAGGAAACTCGCCAGTGGGCGATGTTCCTGCATCTGTCGCTTCTGGCGGGTAACCTCGTTCCGATGGGCGGGATCATCGCTCCTATCGCGATCTGGCAGATGAAAAAGGACGTGTTGCCGAAGATCGACGTTCACGGAAAGGAAGCCGTCAACTGGATGATCTCGTCGATCATCTACCTCACCGTCAGCATCGTGTTGAGCTTTCTGCTGATCGGCATCCCGCTGCTTGTCGCGGTTGGCGTCGCGATGGTTGTGTTCCCGGTCATCGCGGCCGTGAAAGCCAACAACGGCGAAGTCTGGCGCTACCCACTGACGATACGATTCATCAAGTGACGGTGAGGCGAACCCCGCCCGCAAGGGCGGTGGGTCTTGGCGAACCCCGCCCGCAAGGGCGGTGGGTTCAGAGCCGGAAGCATCAGCGACGGAACACAACCCACCGCCCTTGCGGGCGGGGTTCGCCTCACCCGTGATCCGGTAAGAGTTGCAGTTCGGGGAACGCGCCAACTGTCTGGTCGGGCGTGTGGTTGAAAACGACTCGGCCAGCGGTGTGCCAGGTTCCCTTGTGGAAGGTGAACACCGCGGTCGCGGGTCGCGGATCGCGGGCGGCCGGTACATCTTCCATATCAGAACCTTCCAGCGGCTCAAACTGAATCACCACCGGCACCAGAGCAACGATTCCGCCTGTCGCGGTGTCGCGCACCAGAACCGCGTCTCCGGTAATCTGGCACGACACCCACTTCAACCCGCGCGGTAACCCCGTCGCGCTGGCCGACTTCAGCAGTTTCTCTTCGTAACGCTCGTGCTGAAGACGAAACAGCTCGCGGCAGCGCTCGACATGAACCGCCCGGCCCAGATGCCACAGCCACCGAGCCACCAAGACGAGAACACCCACGAGCACCAGCCCGCCAACCAGCCACCACCACAAACTAATCGTGGCCATCGTTCAGTTCCAAGTAGGATCGGAGCCGGAAGCGTCAGCGACGGGCTTTCTCTTCTCTTTCCGACAATGTTTTGTGGCACCCGTCGCTGACGCTTCCGGCTCCGATAAAGTGACAGGCTGGAAGCCTGTCCTACTTCCTGAAAATCCCAATCCCGGCGGCCCGCAACAGTGGAATCCCGCGAATCACGCGCTCCTTCTGCGAAGCCTGATGGCTGCGCTTGAACTCCTCCTTCTCCACGATCTGCTCGGCGGAAATCCCCAGTCGCACATCCGCCTCCAGAGCCGAGTATTCGCTCTTAATCATCGCCCCTTCCGCCATGCCCGTTAACATGTTCGTGGGGAACGCCAGAGCCGCAACACAACACAACACGATCGGCACCCACTTGCGGCCGAACTTCACCCACACAAGATACCCAGCCGCCAACAGCGGCCACACAAGCAACGAGTAACGCGACCACAACCCCATTCCGCCACCCCACGCTCCGCGCCCAACACCAATCGCAACCGCCACACCCACCACACCCAGAGCAACCGCGATTAAGCCGATCACCGACAGGCGCTCGGCCGGTTCCTTCCAGCGTCTCACGAGCAGCGACACCGTCGCGATGCCAAGAACCAGCATCCCCGCGAACACCGCCCACCAGACTCCGCTCAGGCCAATACCCACCGACATCGCCAGCACTTCGCTTCCGACGCGCAGAATCGCAAGCGGATCGGAACTCGGCTCCTTGTGATGTACCGGCCGCTCATACCCGACGAAGTACACCCCCAGATACACCAGCGGAAGCACCGCCAGGAGGAGCAGAATCGCGGCCTTCCCTTTCGCCCCTTCTCGCCACACGACTATCGCGATAAAGACAAGCCACACGGACACCGGAGGAACCGCAGCCAGCCCCGAACCGCCCGAAAGCGCCAGCATCGCGAGCAACACACCCGCCCACACTCCAAAGCGAAACGCATTCTCGCGCGTGATTTGCAACGCCAACACCACAAGCCCGCTCACCAGCACCGCGAAGAACACAAAACAAATCTGGTAGCCCATTACAAAGTTCTCCCAGTGCCCCACATGCAGCAGAGAGACCGGGAAGAACACGTCCGACCAGTGGGGATTTCCACGCAGACGCGCGGACAGTCGCATCAGTCCCAAAGCCAGAGCCGAGAGCGTCACGACCTGAAGCACCATCCCGGCGCGGAAATCACGCGTGAGCTTGAACAGCCCCAGATAGATCGCACGCGGAAGCGGAAGGCGGTGTTCGTTATGCTGTTCCCACAGCCAGGAGTGTTGCGGTTCAGCACCAAGCAGTACCGGCACAAACTCCCACTCGTCGGCATACGGGGCGTTGGTGCCAATCGCGGTGACAAACCCAAGCGCGCCCAAAGACAAAACCGCCCACACGCCAAGCAGCGCCCAGCGAAGCGTTTCGTTGCTCGCGCTTGTCGCTTGTGCCGGTGGTGTGTAAGTTTGACTCATCGCTTGTGACTTTGGACCATCACATTCTCGGAGTGCAGTATATGGTCGAACGGCGAATCGAACTCGACAGGCGCTACAAGCGCAAAAAGAAGATGAAGAAGCTCAAGGACAAACTCACCACCGCGACCGGCGAAGCCCGCGAAAAACTCCTCTACAAAATTCGCCGACTCAGCCCCTTCTGGACTGAACCGGCGAAGGCGGAAGGGAAGTAGCGGAGTCATCAGTGGTCAGTAATCAGTAATCAGTCATCAGTTATCAGTCTGCGGTCTTCGACTGATAACTGATGACTGATTACTGACCACTGATCACTGACTGCTGACTCCTGATTCCTGCTGCCAGTTCGTGTCGAAAATGCTTTCGTGCCTGTCACTTCGGGCGGAATGCCTCGTGCTTTTCCCGTGTTTGGGACAATCTTCCGCGATTCCTGTCTCGTCTGAATAAGTGCGAGTCGGACACTTTTCGACAACCGGCGAAATCCGCACTATGCTGTTAGCTGAGTCGCCATAACTCGCGCACCCAACCCTGATTGGCGGCATCCGCCGCCTTCTATTTCCAGTGTCGAGGCTTACCATGCGGAAGAAGATTGCGGCTGGTTTGGCCGTCGTGATGGCCGGTTTGGTCGTCTGGGCGGGCAGCGCGGCGAACACCGCCAGCGCGCAGGACAAAACGAAAATTCCTCCCCCGGACCACATCTGCGGACACGACCTGAAAGTCCGTCCAGGCGGCGAATCCGATTGGCCGAAGGCTCACAAAATCGGGGTCGAGATTTTCCAGGATGCCACCACCAAGGCCACCATCGCCATCAGCGACGTGGGTGCCATCGCGGTCGCGAAGGCGACCCCGCCGGGTAAGGACAAGTCAGCCAAGTGGCTGACCGCACACGATCTGTCGTGCCGCAAGACTGGCGAGTTGGATTTCACGCAGAAGACCAAGAAGTGGGGCGTGGAACTCTTCCGCGACCTCTCGACCAACCGCTTGCTGTATGCTTGCGAGTCGGGGAGCGTCGCTCTGGCTCCGGTTCCCGGCGAGCTGGTGACGAACAAGGGTCCGAAGTGGCATCATGCCCTGGAAGCGAAGGTGCGTGGGCTTAACCAACTGAAGTTCGATGACGCCAAGCACATCAGCATGGAAGTGTTCAAGGACGAGAACACCGGCGGGTTGATCTACATCACGGAGTTCGGCGGAATCGCCACCGCGGCCGCGCCAAGTTCGGCCCCCGACCCCAAGAAGATCGTCGCCCCGAAGGCTCAGTACGGCCTTGTGCTTCGCGTTCGCGGAGCGGACGAACCAGACTTCACCGAGAAGACCAAGAAGATCGGCGTCGAGGTATTCGAGGATCCGAACACGAAGGAGGATCCGAATGCCGAGGCGACCACGCTGTTTTACCTGACCGAAAAGGGTTACATTGCCACCGCCCCGTTCAGCGGCAAGTTCGTCCCGGATGCCAAGAGCGTTACCTGGAAGAGCGCAATGGCTCTGCGTGCCCGCAAGTTCGGCGAAGACTTCTCGAAAGCCAAGAAGTACGGCATCGAAGTGTTCGAGGATAACCGAACCGGCAACTTGATCTTCATCTGCGAAACAGGTTCCATCGCAGTATTGCCGAAGTAAGTTGAATCGCGAATTCCCAAGTCCCGAACGGGAGACAAGTGTTGTCTTCCGCTCGGGACTTGCGACTTGTGGATGGTAAACGCCCGCCCCGCCCGACTCTTCAGTTCTTCGGTAGGTGCCGCGAACCGAGCGGCACTGGGAAATGCGGAATGCGGAATTGGGAATGCGGAATGAAGACAAGCAGACAACCGCAGGTGTTTGTTGCCTTTGATTCCGCATTCCGCGTTCCGCATTCCGCGTTCCTGAAAAGCCCGCGTCGAAAAGGCGACCCTACTTCAACTCGTGAACCCATCCCGTCGGCTCAAGTGGCTTCCTCAATCCGCTTTCTTCAATCCACAATCCCTGAGCGACACACTCGCCGATCTTCGTCAGCCCCGCGACAGGCGCCGCGCGGAGTAACTTCTCCCCATCAGCAGACGACACCGCGAAGACCAGCTCGAAGTCCTCGCCGTCTCCGAGTGCATGTTGAAGAGGCGATTTCCCCGACGTGCGGCTCAATTCCACTGCCGCGGGTGAAATCGGAATCGTTTCCGCGACGAGCACCGCGCCGCAGCGGCTTTCATCGCAAATGTGATTCAGATCGGCGGCAAGTCCGTCGCTGATGTCGATCATCGCGTGAAGTTCAATCGCGGCGTGGAGCGCCAGCGCTTCGCTCACACGCGGGGTGAAATCGAGATGGTGACCGAGAATGCTCCCTCCAAGCGGCCCGGTGACGAACAACCAGTCGCCCGGCTTCGCGCCACTTCGCCGAACCGGTCCGCGCTCAGTCGCCTCGCCCAGTACGGTCACCGAAATCACAAGCGGGCCACTCCAGCTATTCGTATCGCCGCCCACGATGGGCACTCCAAACGCATCCGCGATGTCGCGCAAACCCAGATAGAGTCCTTCCGCCAGAGTTTGTCCGCCAGCGCGCGGAAGTGCGACACTCACCACCGCGCCGATTGGCGTTCCGGCCATCGCGGCAATGTCGGAGAGGTTTGCCGACATCGCTTTTCGCCCAACTCGACGCGGGCCGACTTCGGCGAGGTGGAAGTCGGTGCCGTCCATGAGCATGTCTGTGGTGACGAGAAGCTCGCGGGTGGGTGGACGGATCGCGGCGCAGTCGTCGCCGGGTCCGATCACCACGCGCGAATGAGTTGGCGTCTGCGCGCGAAGCCAATGAATAAAGTCAAATTCGCCGGGCATAGTTTTGGTTGTGGTGATTCGGGCAGAAGTAATGTACGTGATGTCCACAGGGCGGAAGCCCTGTGAATCCAGTTCGTCTTGCGACGGAATGAACCACACGCTATCCGCCCGCCTTCCCCAAAAGGTATTCCGTCACGAGGGCGGTGCAGTGTCCGTCGCCTTTTCACCGGCGCGTCTGACGTTGCGTGCCAGACTGCGCGCTTGTCGCTGGTGGCTGGCGCTGAGTTCGGGGCTGGTGCTGGCTGTAGTGTTGGTTCTGGCGGTCGGGGAACTCTATCTGCGCGCTGCTCCGCCAAGTGATCTGGCTCCGTATCTACCCGAGAGCGATCAGAGCGGCCCCTTCCGAGCCGATGCGAACTTCGGCGTTCAGTATCGCTCGCTGGAAGCACTCGCGGCTGATAATCCCGGCCGACTCGACCCGTATCTGCCGCTCTTCAACAACCCCAATGCCCCACCTATGTGGGCGTTCTTCGGAAGCTCGTTCGCGCAGGCACCAGGGATGCTCGCGGATACGTCGCGGAAACTCATTCCGAATCGCATGACATTCAACCTGGGGAAAAACGAACCGTTCGCGGTGCGACTGGCTCAGGCGGCGTTCTTGCTCGAACGCGGGTTGAAGCCCGAACGCCTCTTCCTGGTGTGCATTCCGCTCGACGTGCATCATTTCGCGCTGCATGGTCTGGATCAATACCGAGCAACCGAACGCGGCTCGCTTGTCTATGCTCCGCGCTTGCCTCCCGTGGGTGGCGGACTGGTACGGTCCAGCCGACTGGCGCTCAAGGGCTGGACGCGGACAACTCTGCACCTGAACCGGCCGTTCTTCGTGGCCTCAGCGCTCTACTCGCGCGTCGATCCGGTCGTGCGCGCTGATGTGCAAACCGTCTTCGGTCACCTCGCGGAATCAACCGCTAAGCATCGTGTGCCCGTCACGGTGGTGCTCGTGCCGAGCTACGAACAGGTGTGTCGAGATGCAGGCTTCGCGGTTCAGGACGCGCTTGCGCTCGATGCGCGGGCCATCGGGTTCGATGTGTGTGATTCGCGGGAAGCCTTCCACACTTACCCCGACAAGGCGAAGCTGTTCATCCCCGACAAACACTTCTCCGCGTTCGGCAATCGCCTGCTGTTGGCAACGATCCTTGAACACCTGAAGACGATTGACCCGCGCGCTGTCGATCTGCCGAACCCGGCCGAGGTGCGGCCGTGAGCTTCGAGCAGAAGCCGTTTCTGATTCTGTTCGCGGTGGTGTTCGTGTGGTGGTGGCTTGTCCGCCGGCGCGAGCGATCCACGGTCGCGCTTCTGCTCGGCGCAAGTCTTCTCTTCTACGCTTACAACCACTGGTTCCTGCTGCCGATCTTGCTCGCGTACTGCGTGGTGAACTGGTTCGTCGCCCGGCGGCTCGAACACACTTCCCGCCCGCGACTCTGGATGTGGCTGGGAGTCGGGTTCAACTTACTGGTGCTCTGTTACTACAAGTACACGCCGCTACTTGTGAACTCGGTCGCGGAGTTGCTTCCCGGCGTGCTTCCCACACTGCCGGCGAATGCATTTGAAAGATGGAGCATTCCTTACGGCATCTCGTTCTACGCGTTCACCGGAATCGCCTACATGGTGGATGTGTACCGCAAGACCACAGTCGCGGAGCCGAGTTTCTGGCGCTACGCTCTCTCCGCGTGCTTCTTCCCGCACCTGGTCGCGGGACCGATTTTGCGCCCGAACGAGTTCCTCGATAAAGTGCGGCCGGGTCAGCTTCCCACGCAACCGGAAGCAATTGGCGAAGCGGGCTGGCTGATTGCTCGCGGGTTCTTCAAGAAGCTCGTGATCGCGGATCGCATCGGCGTGACCATCGACCCGTTCTTCGCTCACGTAAACGACCCGACCACAGCAGGCGTCTGGGCGCTTCCGTATGTGTGGCTCTACGCGCTACAAATTTACTTCGACTTCTCGGCTTACACGGACATGGCGCGCGGATTCGGAATGCTCTTTGGCTACCGCTG
The DNA here is from genome assembly GCA_022616395.1 of Planctomycetia bacterium. Classification (GTDB taxonomy): domain Bacteria; phylum Planctomycetota; class Planctomycetia; order Gemmatales; family Gemmataceae; genus Gemmata. Next base: position 10,693 of record JAKEEV010000587.1, read on the forward strand.
GCCGGAGAACTTCGACCGGCCGTATCTGGCGGCGAGCATCACCGACTTCTGGCGGCGCTGGCACATGACGCTGTCGCGATTCCTGCGCGACTATGTGTACATCCCGCTGGGCGGCAATCGAAAGGGCACGTTCCGCACGCATCTGAACTTGATGCTCACGATGCTTCTGGGTGGGCTGTGGCACGGAGCAAGCTGGTCGTTTCTGGTGTGGGGAGGGCTGCACGGCGCGTTTTTGATCCTGCATCGGTTAGGGAGCGCTTCGCCGCTAGCGGCGTGGTTAAACTCACGCACTGGGTTCGTGAGCTACGTGTGGCACGCGCTTGCGGTGTTCATCACGTTCCACTGTGTGTGTCTGGCGTGGTGTTTCTTCCGGTTAACGAACTTCGCGGAGAGCCTTGCGTGCGTGCGGAAGTGGGTAGAGTGCGATTCCGCGAAGATGTGGACCGGACCGTGGACCGAGCCGGCGGTGTGGCTGGCTTTGGTGCTCTACGCGATGCTGACACTGTCAGTGGAGTTGCTCCGCAAGTGGGCGTTGAAGAGCGAAGGTGATCGCCAAGCGGCTGCGTTCGGTGCTGTGTGGGGAGTGCGCTTCTCGACACTGGCACTCGCGGCGTTGCTTGCACCGGTCGGTGCAAACGCCGCGTTCATTTACTTCCAGTTTTGATCAGAGCCGCTCGGTTACCAGGAGTATCAAGTTGGGAGAGGGGAGACGGCATGCTGTTTTCAGCCCACCTCAGCCAACTTCCTGCGGTCAGACGAGGTCAGAGGCCAGGACTCCACAGAAACGC
>JAKEEV010000588.1 GCA_022616395.1 Planctomycetia bacterium
CCCTCGCTCACGCTTCGGGCTCCGAAAACACAAGACCGGCAAGATGCCTGTCCTACATTTATTTCTCCCGCACGATCTTCAGCACGCGGCCGTTGCTCGCATCCGAAATGTAAATGTCGCCGGTCTTCGGGTGAACGATAACGCCGTGCGGTTGATTGAACTCCGCTTTCAGTGGGTCGCCATTGCCAAGCGTCTTTCCTCTCTTACCACTCCCCGCGACCACCGCAATCGTTGCCGCTTTCGGATCGTAACGCACGATGCGGTGATTCTCCGTGTCGGCAATTAACACCGAGCCGTCCTTGTCAATGCAAAGATGTTTCGGGCCGTTCAGAGCGGCCTTGAGAGCTTCTCCGGTGCCCATTCCTTTCTGTCCGGTGCCCGCGACCGTGCGAATCTTCCCCTTCGCGTCCACCACGCGCAGAGCGTGTCCGCCGCGTTCGAGAATCCACAGGTTGCCGTCCTTATCCACCGCGTGCGCGCGCGGATCGACGAGCGGTTGCTTGGTCGCCTCCTCGCCGTCTTTCGGCACGCCCTTCTGTCCGGTGCCCGCGACCGTAGTGACGATTTTCGTTTTCATGTCCACTTTGCGAATTCGGCGATTGTCGAGATCGGTGATGAAGAGGTTCTTCTTGTCGGGGTCGAAACTGACGCAGAAGCAACCGCCGAACTTCGCCTTGTCCGCCGGTCCACCGTCGCCACTGAAGCCCTTCTCGCCTGTCCCCGCAAACGCCGACACGGTGCTCTCTTTCGGGTCGAATTTCCGCACGCGGTTGTTCCACGTATCCGCGAGGTAGACTTCGTTCGCTGGGCCGACCGCCAGCGAGTGCATGCCGTTGAAGGTGGCCTTCGCGCCTGGCCCGCCATCGCCTTCCCCGCCCTTCTTCCCTTCAGTTCCCGCGAGGGTAATCAACTCGCCCTTTGCGTTGATCGCGCGGAGCCGTTCGCCCTTCGCCATCTCCACAATGTAGACCGTCCCCTCGGGCGCGAAGTCCACGCCGAACGGCTGAATCAATTTTGCCTTCGTGGCGTCGGTGCGGTCGTCGCCGGTTCCACCGCCCGCGACAAGCACAAGTTTGTCCGCGCGGGCGGCTGTGGCGATGAGTGGAATGGCCAACAGCGCGAAGAGTGTGGTTCGGCGCATGGATAGTCCTCCTGTGATGCTTTTTTAGAAGGGTACGCGAACGCGAACGGCTGTGCAACGGGCGCAATCGCGGCTTTCCGGCTCGCCGAAGGCGCTTGCGAGCGGTACGCTCACTGCTATTCCCCGCGGAGAATACATTGAGAGGAGAACGCAATGCGAATGCTCATGGGAATTGGTTTGGTGTTGGCGCTGGTGTGTGGGTCGGTGACCGCGCAGGAGAAGAAAGACAAGGAAAAGGAAAAGGAGAAGTTCGACGCGAAGAAGCTCCTGGGCAAGTGGGAATCGAACCCACCCAAGAAGGGCGAGTCGATTGTGATGGAGTTCGCAGCCAACGGGAAGTTGACCATGAGCGGCGACGTCAACGGCAAGGAATTGAAGGTTGAAGGCACCTACAAGCTCGAAGGCGACAAGCTCTCATTTGAACTGCGGCACATGGGCGAAACGTCCAAGGCGACAATCACCCTCACCAAGCTCACCGACAACGAACTGGAAGGCAAGGACTCAAAGGGGAAGAGCGAGGCATTCAAGAAAGTGAAAAAGTAGGACAGGCTGGACACCTGTCATCTGGGCGACGCCAACCCGCGAATCGCTTCGGCTGCTGTCTCGCACTGCGCGCGGGTCACGTCCAGATGCGTGCAAGCTCGGATCACGTTCTTGCCCAGAGCCGCGACCAAGACGCCCTTTGCCTTCAGGCGCTCGGCGACGGCTTTCGCCGAGTCGTGCCGGGCGTCTACTTCAAACCACACGAGGTTGGTTTCCACATCCGGCGGAGTGAGAGTGAAGCCCGGCACATCCGCGACCGCGTCGGCGATGATCTTCGCGTTGGCATGATCTTCTGCTAATCGCTCAATGTGGTGATCCAGCGCGTAAATACACGCGCCGGCGAGGAACCCGGCTTGCCGCATCGCTCCTCCGAAGAGTTTGCGAATCCGCCGACCGTGCGCGATCAGATCCTTTGGGCCAAGCAGCATCGAGCCGACAGGTGCGCCGAGTCCCTTACTGAAACACACCGCGACCGTGTCGAACATGTCGGCCCACTTGTGAGCCGGAATGCCCGTCTTCACCATCGCGTTCCAGATGCGAGCGCCGTCGAGGTGCATCGCCAACCCGTGATGACGTGCCCAGCGCGAAATATCGTTGATCGCGTCCGGCGACATGATCGTTCCGCCTCCGCGGTTGTGCGTGACCTCCAGACAGACAAGCCGCGTGCGAACCGAGTGCATGTCGTCCGGTCGGATCTTGTTCGCGAAGTCGCTATCGCCGAGGGAGCCGTACTGGCTGTCGATGGGTCTGCACGTCACGCCACTCAGAGCCGCGGGGCCGCCCGCTTCCCACAAACAAATGTGACAGGTGCTCTCAAGCAGGATTTCGTCTTGCGGTCGGCAGTGAACTCGCACCGCGATCTGGTTAGCCATCGTTCCGCTTGGCACGAATAGCCCCGCTTCCAGCCCGAACAGAGCCGCGGTTCGCGCTTCGAGTTCGTTCACCGTGGGGTCTTCGCCGAACACATCGTCTCCGACAGCCGCGCGGGTCATCGCGGAGAGCATGCCGGGCGTCGGCTTCGTCACGGTATCGCTACGAAGGTCAATCATGGGGGTAGTTCCGCACAGAAGAATAGCCGCACGATGAACGCAGAAAAGACACGATCAAAACAGAAGAGTGATGGCCACAAAAAAGCACAAAAAGCACAAAAGAAAACCAAGAGAACAGAGTTTGAATTGAACTCAATCTTCTGTCTTTGTCTTCTGTTTTCTTATGTGCCCTTTGTGCTTTTTTGTGGCTAATTGTCTTTCTTCTTGTCTTCAGTCTGGCGGTTTTCCATGTACCAGCGGTCGTCGATCTTCTTGAAGAAGAGCGTGCGGTCGTTGATTGTGATCTGACTGGTGATGTCGGTCGGCTGGAGTTTGGGGAACTTGTCCTCGCGGAGGATCTTGCGGAGATCCTTGAGCGACTGTGGGTCATCGGTGAACTTCTCTTCGATGTCCTTGAGCACCTGTCGGAACGCGCGGTCGTTGGCTCTTGCTGCCACGCGAGCGCGGAACTGCTTGGGGTCAAGCGGCAGGCGATCCTCGGGCGCGATCTTGTCCAGGTTGGCCTGCTGGAAGTCGCGGAGCTTCGTCAGTTCGGCCTCGGCGGGAGGCTCGAAGAGTTTGGCGCGGTCGGCGACTCGCTCATCGACAAACTTCGGGTCCAGAAGATGAGCCACAAAATACCCATACTCGCCCTTGTCGATCAACTCAAGCGCCGTCTTCAGCGTTTCCTTCGGAGTGCTCTGCGGATAGAGCTTCACGCGCGGCGTGATGCCATATCGCGGTTGCGGCTCCACTGGGTCCTGGGCAGTGGTCAGAGCAGCAGCGGCAAGTAACACAATCCCGGCACACACAGTTCGCATGGGTGAATTCCTTACGGTTGACATAATCCACTTTACCCGCGCCCCGCGAAGCGCTCCAGATGAGGAAGAAGAGGAGTCACAGATCGAAGACAGAAGACAGAATGGCCACAAAAAAGCACAAAAGGCACAAAAGAAAACCAAAGACACAGAAGCACTGAACTGAACTCAATCTTCTCTCTTTGTCTTCTGTATTCTTTTGTGCCTTTGTGCTTTTTGGTGGCCATTCTGTCTTCTCTATCTTGATCGTGTCTTTTCTGCGTTGATCGTACGGCTTTTCCGTCCGCTGCTTCGATGCGTTATAATCGTTAGCATGGCAGGCAACACATTCGGCAAGTTGTTCCGAGTCACCACGGCCGGCGTCAGCCACGGGCCAGGCTATCTGTGCATCATCGACGGTTGCCCGGCCGGACTGGAACTTTCCATCGACGATCTTCTGCCCGATTTACGCCGCCGCCGGCCCGGTCAGAGCAAGTTGACCACTCAGCGCGATGAGGAGGATGTGCCGGAAATCTGGTCGGGCGTATTTGAAGGCAAGACTGATGGCACGCCCATCGGCTTACTCTTTCGCAACGCGGACCAGCGGAGCGCGGATTACAGCGAGATCAAGGATAAGTATCGCCCCGGACACGCGGACTACACCTTCGATGCGAAGTATGGCGCGCGCGACTATCGCGGAGGTGGGCGAAGTAGCGCACGGGAAACGATCTGTCGAGTCGCGGCCGGAGCGGTGGCGAAGAAGTTACTTGCGCGCGAGGGAATTCGCGTGCTGGGTTATGTGAAGCAAGTCGGCGATGTGATCGCGGACATTCCAGACCCAACCGCGATGACGTTGGAGCAAGTGGAAGCCAACCCGGTGCGCTGCCCGGTGCCGGAAGTGGCCGAACGCATGATCGCGCTGATCGACGCCGTTCGGAAGGATTGCGATTCCATCGGAGGTGTGTGCGAGTTGGTCGCGACAGGTGTTCCTCCTGGCTTGGGCGAGCCGGTTTTTGACAAACTGAAAGCGGATTTGGGTAAAGCGCTGCTTTCCCTCCCGGCGGTGTTGGGCTTCGAGTATGGAGCGGGCTTCGCGGTGGCGAACCTGCGCGGCAGTGGGAACAATGATGCGTTTGTGGCACGACCTGAAATCCAACAGGGACCGTCCGCCTCCCACTCGCTTCAGATCGCAACAGAATCCAACCGCCACGGCGGAATGCTCGGAGGCATTTCCAGCGGAATGCCGATTGTGTGTCGTGTCGCGATCAAACCCACAAGCAGCATTCCGCGCGCTCAGCGCACAGTGACGCGCACTGGCGAGCCAACAGAGATTCTCGTGAAGGGCCGGCATGATCCGTGTCTGCTTCCGCGCTTCGTTCCGATGGGGGAGGCGATGGTCGCTCTGGTGCTCGTCGATCATCTCTTGAGGCACCGGACAGCGCGCTTTTCGAGCTGATTCCGGCACGCGCATTGCATCTGTGGAAGCAGTTGTTTTTTGCTTTCCAGGTGTTGTCTTTCGCGCAAGGGGGTGCGTACACTTCCGCTATCGGTGTTCGCTTCCCTTCCGCCCCTCACCGTTAAAGTCGCCCACTCGCCTATCCCGTCGCCCGGCATCTCGCCCGACCGGAGGATCCCATGTCGATGTTCGTGCGCGCTGCGCTGGTGGCTATGCTGTCATTGAATATCTACTCGCTGGCGAATTCGGCTGGAGCTGACAAGCCAAAGTTGGAGGGCCAGCACCAGATCATCGCGGGTGAGCGCAACGGCAAGCCTCTCAACGAGGCCGATTTCAAGGGTGCGACGTTCCGGTTCACCGCAGACAAGGTGACCGGGGCGAACAAGAACGGCACCGAGTTCCTGGCCGCCGAGTACACGTTGGACGCGGGCAAAACTCCGTGCGTGATCGTCATGAAACTGACCGCCGGCACCGACAAGGGCAAGGAGATGCGCGGGCTGATCGAGCGGAAGGACGATACCATCCGCATCATCTACTCAGCACCCGGAGGAGAGGCTCCGAAGGACTTCAAGACGAAGGCAGGCCAGGCGATGTACACGCTGAAGGTGGAGAAGAAGTAATCCGCGCTGCAAGCGAAGAGGGCGACGGTTCAGCAGAACCGCCGCCCTCTGTCGTTTCGGAATTGCATCTGTTACTTCGGAGACTCCGCGGATTCTCCACCGAGCGGTTCGGTGATCGTAATCTC
>JAKEEV010000589.1 GCA_022616395.1 Planctomycetia bacterium
ACTAGACAGCGACCACACTCCCAATATGATACTTTTGTATAGTATCACTCGACACTCCCTCCGGTTGCGACACTCACAGACATTCACCAAACTGAGCCTAGGAGCGGTCCATCTGATAGCGGCATTCTTGCACTGAAGTACCGGCATTGGGTGAACTACTTCGTGGCCGCGTGGGGAATCCTTCTCATCACGGTTGTCATCGTCGGCATCGCGCTGCGAGCCGAGATGGCGACCCCTGGCTCTCCGCTACTCGGTTGGCTTGGTGTGGGGCTTGCAGGCTATTTGGTTTACTTCGCCGTGCAGAACATCAAGCAGTATCACCGCGCACGGGCCATCAGCGACTACGACGATTGATTCAATTCGACCACCATTCCACTTCCCACTCCCATCTGCGTGCTGGCGTTCAGGAAGGTGATGCCACCGAAGTCAGAGCGGCCCGCGGCTTCGTGGATGTGACCGAAGACGTGTAATCGCGGCTTCACTTCGTACACGCGGTGGAGCAGCGACAGACTCCCGGCACACTCCCCGCGATTTGTTTCATCCAGGATGCCGTGAGGCGGGCCGTGCGTGATGAGTATGTCCGTGTCGTTGGGAATGCGTGCCCATTTGTCGGCCAGCTCCTCCTCCGACAACATGAACGCCCAGTTGAAGAACAAGAGCGTCCACGGGCTGCCGTAGAACTTCAAGCCTTCAATTTCGCAGCCGGAATCTTCCAGATAGCTCGCGTTGGTGATTCGCTCACGCGCTTCGGCGGGCGGTTCCTGAAAGCAGAAGTCGTGATTGCCAGCGATGACGATCTTGTGCCGGTGCGGGAGCGTTCCAAGCCAGCGGTTGAACTCCTCCGCGTCTTCAAGTGAGCCGTGTGTCGTCACATCGCCCGCGTGAATGAGAATGTCGCCAGCGGGGACTTCGGTGAGCTGATGTCGGCCGTGCGTGTCAGAGACGCAGACGATACGCATGAATCACTCCAAAGGCGAACCCCGCCCGCAAGGGCGGTGGGTCTTTCAGAGCCGCGACTGTCAGGGAGCGCAATCAGAGCCGCGACCGTCAGGGAGCGCAATCAGAGCCGCGACCGTCAGGGAGCGCAATCAGAGCCGCGACCGTCAGGGAGCGCAATCA
>JAKEEV010000590.1 GCA_022616395.1 Planctomycetia bacterium
AACTGCGTCCGCGACCTGGCGATACTGTTTCAGGCGATTGCCGGGCCCGATGAGCGCTGCGGGTTCTCGTTCGAGGGCAACACCTTCATACCCGATGTGCTCAGCGCAATCGACCGAACACGGGGCGACAGTGGCAAGGACTTCTGCATCCTCGGTGGCCTGTTCACTGAAATGCTCAATGCCGAAGTCCGTCCTCTCTTCGCCGCGTTCGTTGAACGTCTGGAAGGACAGGTCGCGCTCTTGGAGCGAGCGGTTCCACCATCGGGATTTGCTGAAGTGCTGCGGCTTCATCGCGTTGTAATGGCTGTGGAAGCGGCGGGCTACCACGATTCACGCCTGCGCCGACATCCAGACGATTATCCGCCGAAGATCCGAGCGCTGGTCGAGGAGGGATTGAGTTATCCGGCGACCGTGTTCGACACTGCCGTGCATACATCCTACCGGCTGGCGGATCAAATCGACCGGGCGTTGGGATCTCGGTGTTTTGTCACCCCGGCAACCACCGACCTTCCGCCGGACATGAGTACAACGGGCGACCCCGCGTTCAACTCGCCTTGGAGTTACACCGGGCAGCCGACGGTTTCTCTCCCCTATGCTTTCTCGGACAATGGCTTGCCCGTCGCTGCGCAACTCATTGGGGCTTCGATGTGCGAAGACGATTTACTTGTTGCAGCCGCATCGTGTGAACGCATCCTCGGTTTCGCCCCGCGGCCGCTTCCGCTATGATGTCTCGCATGTCGTTCGCGGAACACCTCGACATTCTGTTTGAAGACAATCACTGCATCGCGCTGAACAAGCCGGCGGGGTGGCCGACCACGCACTTCGATGGCCGAGACGAGACCGTCGACCGGCTCGTGAAGGCGTATCTGAAGGAGAAGTACGACAAGCCCGGCAATGTGTTCCTGGGCATCGTGCATCGGCTCGATAAGCCCGTGAGCGGATCGCTACTTTTCGCACGCACGAGCAAGGCCGCGTCTCGATTGAGCGAGCAGTTCCGCGCTGGGGCAATCGAAAAGGTGTACTGGGCCATTGTGGAAGAGCAGGTGAAGGGACACAAGACTCACGTTGCTCCGTGGATAGCAGCGGATACCGGTTCGCTCGAAGACTGGCTAAAGAAGGACGAACCGAACACCCGCGTGGAGGTTGTGGAACCCGAAACCGAGGGAGCGCAATTCGCGCGGTTGCTCTTTCAGGTGCGTGCGCGTCACAACGGGCTGATCTGGCTCGAACTCCGCCCGCATACCGGCCGCAAACATCAACTGCGTGTGCAACTCGCGAGTCGCGGCTGCCCTATTTACGGAGACGACAAGTACGGCAGCGATCACCCCTTCGGCCACGCAATCGCGCTTCACGCGCGGAGCCTCACGTTCCTTCACCCCACGACAAAAGAACCAATTACGGTGACCGCCGACGTGCCGAAACTCTGGCTCGGGCGATTCGCGTACCTTCTGGCGAACGGCGCGGCGTAAGCCCGCCGAGTTTGGTAGCCCCACATGACCACCGACGAGAAACTCTCCGCGATCCTCTCAGCCGTGCAGACCGACCCCGGCAATCGCGGACTCGCCCGCGACCCGCACGACAACCTGTTCACCGCCACGAGGGGCGACTTTGAAGCGGCGTGCCGCAGTATTGCGGATGACCCGGTGTCGGGCGTTGCGATCCTAACAGGTTTCTACATTCCGACTGCGACACCCCCCGCCGCGGAGACCGATGGGCCGCTGGGCGCTATCCATCTCGCGGTTCTCCTTACCGCGCTTGGGTATCAAGCGGTCGTTTTAATCGACTCCTGGGGTAAACAAGCGATCGAAACAGGTTTGCGCCGCACGGGATTGGCTTGGGATCGCATAACGAACCCGTTCGAGTTGCGTGCCTCCGGGCATCGGACTGTGCCTGTTTGGACAGTCCCTCCCCACTCTCACCCCTGGTACGCATTCCAAGCTCTCGACTGGCATCATGCAATTGAAGGTTACGCTCTGCGGCACGCGGTCGCCATCGAGCGAGTTGGTCCAAGCCGACAGGACGGCCGACCATACTCGATGCGCGGTCGCGATCTTTCCGAATTCACCGCACCGATGCACCACTTGATCGAAGAATGCCACCGGATGCGGCCACAGGTTGGCACCATCGGTATTGGCGATGGTGGGAATGAGATTGGAATGGGAAAGGTCAGTTGGAATACCGTGAACCGAAACATTCCGAGTGGAGCGCAGATCGCCTGTCGCGTGCCGACGGATCAGCTCATCGTCGCGGGGGTAAGTAACTGGGGCGCGTACGCACTTGCAGCCGGAGTGTATGTTCTGCGCGGAGTGAAGCCTTCGCGCGATCTCTTCGACCCCGACCGCGAGCGCGAGATACTGGAAGTGATGGTCAGGGAAGGGCCGCTTGTGGATGGCGTCACCGGCAAGCAGACCGCCACCGTGGATGGGCTGAGTTGGGACGAGTACGTGAAGCCGCTTGTCCGCATTCGCGAGATACTGGAATCTTCATAGTAGTCCTCACGCTCCGCGTGAGGGCAAGGCACCTCACGC
>JAKEEV010000591.1 GCA_022616395.1 Planctomycetia bacterium
GCCGAGTTGCTGCTCGATCTCCCTCTGCGCCTCGGTGACGCGGAACTGGGTAACTGGAACCCAGGGAACTTCAAGACGAAGGCACAGATTCGGAATTTCACCGGCTGTATCGACGAGTTCGTGATGTTCAGCCGCGCCTTGACCGGATCAGAGATTCAGTTGCTCTACATGCAGGGCCGTCCACCGCTGTGACGGAAGGTCCCAACTCCACCAACGGCAGTGCGAATGCCGAGCGGAGTGCGTGTGGCCAATTTGCATGACATCCGTTCGTCAGCCGTGGCGAATACTTATTTGGAGGATTGATATGCATATTCGTTTATCTCTGTTCGCTGCCGCGTGTGTGGCGACTGTGCTGTTCTCCGGGTGCAGCGGGCCGCAGATGGCCGCGGTCCGAGGGAAAGTCACCTTCAACGGCCAGCCGGTCAAGGAAGCCGCCGTCACCTTTTCCCCGGCCGGCGCGGAGGGGCAGAAGGAGACCGGCAAACCCGCAACCGGCTTCACCGATGAGAACGGTGAGTTCGTCCTGAGTACCTTCAAGAACTTCGATGGCGCGATGGTCGGCGAACACCGCGTATTTGTCATGGTGGATGACACCAATCCCGCGAAATGTAAACGCGAAAAGGAACTGACCTGGACGGTGAAGCCCGGAGACAACCAGGTGGAAATCGAAATGGACAAGCCGGACAAGTAACCCGATAGATGCAAGCGTTCTTCCGCTCACTCTCCTTCTTCATGGCCTTATCTTGTGGAGGTTGTTATGGTTCGTCGAACTCTCCCTCAGCGTGGCTTCACGCTGATCGAGCTGTTGGTGGTAATCGCGATTATCGCGATCCTGATCGGACTTCTGCTCCCGGCGGTGCAAAAGGTGCGCGAAGCGGCAGCGCGCATGCAGTGTTCAAACAACCTCAAGCAGTTTGGTGTGGCACTTCACAACTACGAGAGCAGCAACGGCGCGTTTCCGCCAAGTTGCTGGAGGAAGTCGATCCAGGATCCAACCAGTGGCGCTGTTGGTTCACTCACCCGAGCGCAGAACACTCCGTACAACCCAGCCGCTTACCACTGGTCGTTCATCCTCCTCCCCTACGTGGAGCAGGATAACCTCTACAAGTCGATCCCCGAAGGCCCACCACCAGCTCCACCGCCTGGGTCTGGCTCCAACCCACCGAACCTTCAGACTTCCACCTTGTGGACTACGCCCGGCAGCCCGTACCTGGCTCTGCTCCAGACGAAGATCAAGATCATGCGCTGCCCATCGACCAGCGACCAGGAAGCCTACGACGACAACTCTCGCGGAGTGGCCATTCCCCAGCGCGCCGCCGCCAGCTATGCGGTCGTCATCTCAGGGACAATCACCAACAATAACCACAACGACGATGGCGGAGCCGGCGGCGGCCCGTATGGACCGTATGGGTTCTACGAACTCGCCCAGGGGCGGCTGAACGGACCATTTGGCCAGAACATGCCGTACAAGATCGCCCGGATCATTGACGGGTTGAGCAACACGGCCGCGATCGGCGAACGCTACCGCTACCATAACGGACCGGGGAGCCAGGGGACCAATGGACACGGTGGGTGGGGGGACGTTCGCGTTCGCTTCGCCTCACGCGCAGAACGGCAATAATGCGTTCAGCGGCTCGACCGGTGTGCCGTTCAACCCGGTGATCCCGGTCCCGACCTCCGACACGCGCCACTTGATCGGCTTCAGCAGCCGACACTCCGGCGGCTTGAACATGCTGTTCCTCGATGGCAGTGTGCGGTTCATGCGCGACAGCACATCCGATGTGGCCCGCAGGGCCATCGGCACACGCGCCGGCGGAGACGTGTTCAACCTGGATTGATCCAGACTCGAAACAGGGAGGCCCATCGCGTCTGTCGCAATCCACGGCAGGCTCGGTGGGTCTCTTAGGTTGGTGGTTCACTCACGCTTCGGGGTTGCAGGAAGCGGATAAATGCTTCCGCGGCGGGAGGTGGTGTTTCCCCGCGACGAATCAGAATTCCTGAATGAATCGGGCGAATCTGATCGGGGAGCTTCCGCACGCCGACGTTCACGCCGCGAGTCACCGCTCCGTTTGGCATCAGCGGCACCACAGACACACCCAAACCCGCTTCCACCATCTTCACCACAATCCCGGTCGTGGTCGCTTCCATATCGACTCGCGGATTCAGTCCCCGCTCGTGAAAAGCATCCAGGACGTGTTGCCGGCCTGTTGATCCGCGTTCAAACACGATCAGAGGCACAGCCACCAGATCAGCCAGCGTCAGCCCGCGCTTGCGCAAGAGCACATGACTCAGAGGAGCGATCAGGCCCCAGTCGAGCGAGAAGAGGTGTCGGTATTCCAGCCCGGCCCCTCCTTCGTAAGGAGCCGCGACCCCGAAAGCGAGATCCGGGTCGCGCAGAAGTGCATCCTCGATGTCGCGCTCGGTTCGGGTACTTAACCGCACGCGAATCGCGGGGAACGCGCGATGGAATCGGCGGATGGAATCGAGCATCGCGTAGAGCGTGAGGTATTGAGTCGCTGCGACGTGAACTTCCTGCGGACCCGTTGCGCCTCCGAAGACGCCTCCGAGCCTCCGGGCGCTTTCCAGGAACGCGACCGCGTGAGGCAGGAACTGCTCGCCCTGTGGAGTGAGCGGAGAGCGGCGCCGAGGCCCGCGCTGCTTGTGGTAGAGAGACACTTTCAGTTGTGCTTCGAGCGCAATCAGCCGGTTCCGCAACCCCTGCTCGGTGATGTGCAGTCCGCTCGCCGCAGCGCGCAGGCTTCCCGCTCGAGCCAACTCCACAAGAGCCGCGACCTGATCGGTCGATACGGACGGAACGAGTTCGGCCATCGCGATTCCTCTTAAACAACACTCCGCTGTTTAACATTCAGTTTTAACCACATTCTATTGTTGATGCAATCGGGTATCGTTCACAATCAGGAGAGCGGCCCGTGCAATGGGACCGGCTCCCATCATTCGGAGGAACACAGATGAAGTGATTCCTCGCTACCGGGCTGGTTCTCGTCGCCGTCGGTGCGCTCCTGGCGGCCCCGGTACCCGCCGACACGCGAAAGCCCGCGGCGTTCCCCGCCGGGCATTACATCCTGACCGGAGCTGGCGAACCGGCACAAGGGAATGATGTGTTCGAGTTCACCAA
>JAKEEV010000592.1 GCA_022616395.1 Planctomycetia bacterium
CCAGTTAAGTAATCGCCCGATGGCAACGTAATCGTAACGTGGTTGGGGGTCATGAGTGTTTGAAACTCGCAGGTACAAGCCCTGTGCCGTGGATTTCGTTGTGACCAAAAGCAGAACGGCACCCAGCGAATGCCTACTCCTTTGAAAGTCGCGGGTCGCGCACAGTTCTCTTGTGCGGTTTGCAGGCGCGGTTATGATAGTCTTGTCGGCACAGCCGACAGCGGAACGCCCTTTTCCACTTGCTTTGCCATCTCTCCTAGGCAGAGCATCCGACCGCCGCCCTTTACGACGACGGCCGCCGCGACAACCCGACGCCGCGAGGCATCGACCCGCGACACCGCATCACTTTCCGGGCACTTCCAAAGTACCCGGCCCCCGACGACGGCAGCTTGACCGTCGCCCGTTATTGTCCACCCGTCCGCTCAGGAGGATCGCGTCATGGACTTTCGTCCGCTCGCCGAGGCCGAACGCCGCACACTGTTGACCGCCCTGCGGGGCCACGCCGACCGCGGTGTCGCGCTTTTGCTCGACCCGAAAGACACCAGCTTTGCCGGCACGGCCGAGGAGGTGCCGGACGAGCAGGTCGTCGCCGCGGTCAAATCGGTCCCGTGCCACTATTGACCGCGCAGTGTGGAGTGTGAGTGCGAGTGTGAGTGAAAACCAAAAACCAGAAGTGTTCTTGGCTCTGGTCTTCTGTCTTCACTGACACTCACACTCGCACTCACACTTGCGGAGCACTATGGGCTTGCTGGACACCGAACCCGGCAAACGGCGGCTTTTGGCCGTCGAGGTGCCGGCCATTGAGCGTTACAACGCTGGCCGCGATCCCGATTACCGTATCACGGTATCGAGAGTCGGCGGTGGGTTGGTGCTTTCCTATTGCCTCAAGCCGTGTCACAACATCTACCGACTCGAAACGCGGTTGCTCTCCAGTTACCCGATTGTTCCCCCCGAAACGCGAGTGCTCACGCCGCTGAAACACTGCCCGCACCTGCTCGAAGGGCAGACGATGTGCCTGTGGCGGCAAGGCTCGACACGCGCTGGCAGTCGATGGGACGCCAGCCAGTTCACCTGTGTGTTCGCCATCGTCGCCGCGTGGCGCTGGCTCTTGTGCTACGAAATCTGGCACGAAACCGGTGAATGGCCGCTGCCGGAAGCCAAGTAGGGGCAGTGATTCAGTAAACAGTAATCAGTTATCAGTCAGTGGGCTTCTCTGATTACTGATTACTGATGACTGCTCACTGATAACTGACAACTGATGACTGTTCCTGACGACTGATCACTCCCATGCACTTACTCCAACTCGGTGCTGGCAGCGGTGGGATGGCGGTACTCGATCTCGTTGCCCGCGATCCGCGCATCACACGCATCACGCTTGTCGAACCCGACGTGTATGCTCCTCACAATGTCTACCGGCACCTGTTTCCGCCTTCGGCTGTCGGGCAATTGAAGGCGGAGTTGGCCGCGGAGTGGGTGAAGGCCATCCGGCCCGACATCACATTTGAAGCGCTCGTCGCGGACATCACCGACCCCGCGCGTCAATCGGAATTCAAACAGGTAGCGGTTTCGTGCGATGTGGGCGTCTGCGCCGCGGACAACGAAGCAGCCAAGTACGCGTTCGATGCACTGATGCGCGGGGCGGGTAAGCCGTGGACGCTTGGCGAAGTGTTAAGCGGCGGCATCGGCGGCTGGGTTCATCGCTTCGTTCCTGGTGGAGCGTGTTACGGTTGCGTGGCGAGTCATCTTCAGCGTGAAGTGACCGAACAGCCCGCCGGTCCGCCACCCGATTACAGCAATCCCTCCGCGGCGCAACCCGAAACAACCATCCCCGCGACGAAAGCGAGCATCGCGGTGATCGCCGGCTTGCACGCGCTGGTGACGCTGGAGTGTTTGGCAGGACCCACCCCCCAACCCCCTCCCTACAGGGAGGGGGAGAAAAACTCGGAGGGTTCCGAGTCTTCCATTCCTTCAAAGAGCGCCTCAGACTCCCCCCTCCCTGCAGGGAGGGGGGTTGGGGGGGTGGGTCCAAACGACTTCACCAGTCTTCTGTTCTCGCTTCAGCCGGTGCCGGGTGTGTTCGATGTCGCGTACCGACCGCACCGGCTTCGGATTGCTCGTTCGCCGACGTGTTTGATTTGCGGCACGCCCGCCGCGTTGCCAACCGGAGAACAGCTCGATGCCGCCGTGGATGACGCGCTGGCTCGCCTGGGCGCGCGATAACCTGCTCCGACGCGCTCGCCCGCGGGCAATCTCAGCCGCGATTGGCTACGAGCGCACTGGCGTTGTGAAGTGGGAATCGCCGGTGCCCTGGACCGCAGACGCGATCGTGGTCGATGTGCAAATGCGATTACCGCTCTCCGCGCGGCGCAAGACCGACTTCACCTTCCGTCTGCCGTCCGCCATATTCCCCGCAGATGCCTTGCGACCGGACCTCGACGACCGCCACCGCGTCACGTTTCGCTTCCCGGTTCCGCCAGAATCAAGCCACGGCGATCTGATCTGGAAGAACCGCGTGCTGGCGACTCTTCCGATTTCGGTTCTCACCCCAACCACATTCCTTTCCGGGCTGAGCGTGTTGAACCCGACCGTAGCGGCGCGGTTTGGGGGAACGACCGTCGCGGCCACGGCGTTCGTGCCGGACCGATGCGAATCGCTCATGGCAGTCGCGGCGTTGAAGTGCGAGCACCGACTCGCGGCGCTGAGCGAACTCGGCTTGCGCGTTGTCTTCCGCGACGAGCGAAGCCAGACCGATCACGCCGTTCCCATCTTGCTCCCCGCGGCTCAGCTCATGCGCCCGGAAGCCGTAGTTGTGGCCGTGTGTCCGGTGAGTCCGCGTGAGGTCGGCGCGTGGGGCGTGTCGTGGATGGCAGGCGACCGCACTCTTGTCGCTCAGCGCGTTCATGCCATTCCCGGCGAGCGATTCGAGGCGTGCGTGCGCCTGATCGACACGCGTTTCGCGGTGGTGGATAACACCGGAGCGGTTCGCACGATCAAGCTTCCGCCATCGCTGGCGAGTCTGTCTCGTGTTGGGCCGTGTTTTGTGCTTTCCGGGACTGACCCCGGCGCGGCGGGAATGTGCCGGTTTGAAGTTCGCGGAATGGCCAATGGAGAACTTCATCCGGTGATCTGGCGCGATGTGGAAGCGGTGGTCACCGACAGCCCGACACCGTTTGTGCCCGCGCTCTTCGATGCCGCGGACTTGACGCGCGTGAATGGCTTCGAGCTTCGTCTCAACGGCCGGCTTCTGGGAATCGCGTCGTTACGTCCGGTCCCGGCGGCCACGATCAACGCCGAGGGCGGATTCGCTCCTCCTCCGGAGTTCACCTGGTCCGCCGCGGCCGAAGATGAACTGGCGGACAGGTTGAAGAGGCTGATGGGATGATCCTATCGGAGCCGCGACCGTGAGGGAGCGATCTTGACTGTGTGGACCGCAGCCATCTTGGCCGCAAAGCCATTCCCTCGTTGCGCGCTTTGGAGACAATCCGAAGCCTGTCGAATGAACTTGGTTTTGCAGGCCAGAGACCTGCGGTCCAGAAAAGGCATCGCTCCCTCACGGTCGCGGCTCCGATAGAATTACCGTTCCCACGGCACGCGGTCGTCCCAGTGCCTTTCGGTCCAGTCTTCCTGCTTGAGCAACTGGTAACTTTGCACGCCGAGAATCCCGAAGAGAATCGCCGTCCAGAGCGAGCCGCGCGGGAACCACCACGGGAGAAAACTCAGCATCTCGCCTCTGCTTCGGGCGTCGATCACGCAGAATAGCGCGTAGACGACAAGGAAAGCGGCAACGCCAATCGAGATCTTCAGCGAAATGCGCTTCCCGCGCGGACCCCAGAACTTCCCACACACCTCGCGACTCACCTGTCCGCCATCGAGCGGGAAGACCGGGAACAAGTTCAAGATGCCCCAGTACAGGTTCACGAAGATAAGCGAGATGTACAGATACCAGACCAGAAGTCCGTTAGCGAGGTCGCCCCATCCGGTTGCCTTGTGTGTCGCGTAAACAATTCCGCAGAGCACGAATCCTGCAAACGGCCCGGCCAGAGAGACGATGATGCGCCGACCGCGTCCCGACACCTGCGACCACGGTATCGCCAGCCCGCCGAAGATGTAGAGCACGATCTCGGAGTCGGTCCCGAAGAGCCGAAACGCCAGCGCGTGCCCCAGTTCGTGAACCAGCATCGAAACGAATACCACCGCGATCCAAATCAACATGTAGTGCAGTCCAAGCTCCAGGGTGGAGGCTCCCATGAGCGCGGAACCGACCCAGAACAGCGGATGGACGCGAACCGGGAACCGCAAGAAGCGGAACCGCAGATCGTAGGGCGTTCGTTCTGGTTCGACCAGCACAGTCGGACCTCGGGTTTCAGTGAGGAGTCGAGATGCGATAGTTTACGATTGTATGAGCAGCGCGTGTGGGTCACAATCGCGCCGCGCTAGGTGAGGTCAAAGTAGTAGACTGTCTGCACTCAAATGTCACAGGTAAGGGGATTGGGATGAGTCTGCAAGACCCCCTCACCCGCCGGTACGCGTCGCAAGCGACGCTCCGGCGACCTCTCCCCGCTCCCGCGGGGAGAGGTCGCCGCCGCGAAGCGCCTCGCTTCGCGAAAAGCGGCGGGTGAGGGGGCTTTCAGACTCACCCAATCCTGTGACATTGAGCGTAGACGCGCTACTACTCTGCGAGGCTTTCGCAATGGACTGGTCCGCGTTCCGCACGCAGTTCCCCATCACGACCGCGTGGGCCTTTCTGGATCACGCGGCGATTGCTCCAGTGCCCAGCGCGGCGGTCGCGGCGCTTAACGAATATGGCGAGAGCCTTGCGAGAAATGGAGTCGCGGCAGTCGGATTCTGGCAGAAGCGAATCACGCACATCCGCAAGCGCGCCGCGGAGTTACTCAACTCGCCCGACCCGGACGATGTGTACTTCGTGCCGAATACCACACACGGCATTAGTGTTGTCGCGGAGGGTTTCCCCTGGCAATCGGGCGACAACGTGGTGCTCGCGGCTGAAGAATACCCCGCGAACCAGTATCCCTGGATGAATCTCGCTCATCGCGGAGTGGAAGTGCGCTCGGTGCCGAGTCGAGGAAGCCGCGTTGTCATTGACGATCTTCGTGAAGCGATGGATGCGCGCACTCGCGTGCTGACTGTGTCCTCGGTGGAGTTCGCCAGCGGATTCCGAAACGATCTCGACGCGCTGGGCGAACTGTGTCGCAATCGCGGCGTGTTCCTCTTCGTCGATGCGATTCAGTCGCTCGGCGTTTTTCCGATTGATGTGCAGAAGACACCCGTTGATGCGCTCTCGGCTGACGGTCACAAGTGGTTGCTTGGTCCAGAAGGCGCGGGGATCGGCTACATTCGCCGCGAATGGGTCGAGCGACTGCACCCGATTGGCGTTGGGGCATTCAGCGTGATAAAGCCGCTGGCATTCTCCACCATCGACTTCACGATGAAGCCACACGCGGGGCGATGGGAGGGCGGCGCACTTAACATACCGGGGATTTCCGCGCTGGGAGCAAGCCTCGAACTGCTTCTCTCCGCGGGAATCGAGAATGTGCAGCATCGCGTGATCGAGTTAACGGACTATCTCTGTGACAGGGCACTGTCACTCGGCTGGCAGGTGTTCAGCAGTCGGGCCGAGAGCGAGAAGTCCGGCATTGTATCGCTCCTTCATCCGAAACTGCCTCCCGACGAAGTGATGAAGCGCTGTCGAACTGCCGGTGTGATCGTGAACAACCGAGCCGACCGCGTGCGCGTCAGCCCGCACGCTTACAACACCAAAGACGAAATCGACCGATTCCTCTCCGCATGTCAGTAACCGAGGAGAAACTCGCATGCCTGATCGCATCCTCAGTCCGCGCGTGGCCGTTTACACCGGCACGTTCGACCCGGTTCACTACGGTCACCTCGACATCATCGAACGCGGATGCCGGTTATTCGACAAGCTCATCGTCGGCGTCGGCATCAACCCGGACAAGCAGACGATGTTCACGATTGACGAACGTGTCGAACACATCCGCGCGGTGACGGCCAAGCCGGAGTTGGACAACGTGGAAGTGCAGAAGATCGACGGGCTGACGGTTCAATTCGTCCGCGGTTGTAAGGCTCGGATCATGATTCGCGGGCTGCGCACTCTGTCCGACATGGAGTATGAGTTCACCATGTCGCTCATGAACCTGCACCTGGACCCCGAAATCGAGACCGTGTTCCTGATGGCGAAGGAAGAGTTCTCGCACGTCAGTTCGACACTTTTGCGTCAGATCGCATCGTTTGGCGGCGACTTATCGAAGTTTCTCCCCGAACCGGTCCGTTCAGCCTTGATCGAACGCGCCCGGCGGCAAACACCACCGCCAAACGCGCACTAAGCTTTTCGAGCCGGTCAACTCGCGGCCGGTTTTCCCGCTTATCTCGCGGGGTTCATGCCATGCCAAAAATCTCCGTGACCGCTGTTGTCGTTGTGCTTGCTGTCGCCGCGATTGGTTACCTCGCGTTCGACCCGAACGCTGCTCGCGACGTGAACAACTGGATTCGCCGACAGATCGGAACCAGCGGCGCGCCCGACATGAAGGAGATCCGCAGCCCCAACTACACGCCGGTTGTTCCGGGGAACGGGCTGTAATCTGTGAGCGTCGAGGCGTCAGCCCGAGGGTGTTTGTCGGTTTTCAACGAGCCGCGACCGCCAGGGAGCGGTGTATCTACTCCGCTCCCTGGCGGTCGCGGCTCGTTTTCATGCAATTACCGTCGGGCTGACGCCGCGACGCTCGCAGAAACCGTCGGGCTTACGCCTAGTTCACTTCTTCTGCGGGATCAACTCCAGCGCGAGCAGTTTGCCCTTTCCGCGCACATACAGCAACCCGTTGCTCAGCACCGGAGAGGCCCAGCACGGGTATTCCAGCCCCGGCACTTCGTACTTCGACACTTCCTCGAACTTTGTTGAATTCACCTTGATAAGCGACAGGTCGCAATACTCCGACAGGCAGATGAAGTGCCCGTCAATCAGTGTGAGGCTGCATCGCGTGGTGCGCTTCTGTCTCCATTTGAGATCGCCGGTCGCCAACTCGATGCAGCGAAGGTCTCCGTCCTCGGTGTGTCTGCCGCTGCTGCCATAGACGAATCCATCGACGTGAATCGGCGTGTTCCAGTGACACATGAGCGACTTGTCGAGTCGATCCTTCTCCCGGTCGGTCCATATTTCTTTCGGCTTGCCACCCTTGAGGTCGATGAACGCACTACCGACGCCATACGCTTCCGTGAGCAGTACCTTGTCGCCGACAATCACCGGGTTGCTCGCGTTGACGCTCTCCTCGCCCTTCGTGCGCCACGGATAGCGAAAATCGACTTTCCCCGTCTGTGGATCGAAGCCCATCAACCCTCCGCGAGCGAAATACAGGCACGTCTTCTTCCCGTTGATCGTGGTAATGGTTGGGCTGGCGTAGCTTGCGAGTTCGTCGCCGGTTGTCCACTTCACTTCACCCGTCTTCTTGTTGAAGGCGACTATCGCGGTGCCGTTGGGTTTTGCGTTGCGCAGGTCGAGCGGTCGCGGACCTTTCGGGCTTCCGCCGACGGGCACAAGGAGCAAATTGCCATCGACCACCGGCACGCTCCCAACTCCGAAAAAGTTCTGGTGGAAGAAGAACTTCGCCTTCGTTTCGACCTTCCACACCTCTTTCCCATCGGCCGTCTTCACGCAGCACAGCACGCCTTCGGGACCGTAGAGATACACGCGGTCGTCATCCACGACCGGAGACGCACGCGGGCCGGGGTCGTAGTTGAAGTAGTCTTCGTAGGTTGTGGCGTACTCGTACTTCCAAAGTTCCTTGCCGGTGGTCGCGTCTCGCGCGGTGAGTCGAATGTTGTCCCCGAAGCGGTCACAGTGGTAGAGCTTCCCCGTGGCAACGACCGGAGGAGCGTATCCGCGGCCGAGATCGCATTCCCAGACTTTGCGCAGACCTTTCTCAGGCCACGGCTTGATGATGCCCTTTTCGGTGGACACACCATCGCGAGTCGGGCCGAGGAATGTCGGCCAATCAGCCGCGTGCAGTGTGAGAGCGAGTGTGAGTGTGAGCGAAATGGCGACGAGGAATCGGTGCATGCGGTGGCTCCAGTGCTTCGCAAGTGGCTAGTGCAAGTGGTTAGTGGTTAGTGAAGAATAAAGTGGTTAGTGGATGGTGGCTAGTGGTTAGCGAAAGGCAGAAGACCAGAAGCGTGCTTGGCTCTGGTCTTCTGTCTTCTTGCCTTCACTCTTCTTGTCTTTTCTCACACTCACACTGCGAGCGCAGCGAGCCGTCAGCGGCCGCCGACGAACAGTCCGCCGTCGAAGCCGGCGAATGGTACGAACTCCGACAGTGGAGCCTTGAGGCGGCCTGTATGGAAGACGCGCACCGGGCTACCTTTCAAACCCAACCCCGGCGCGGTGACAACGTGGCTCTGAGCGCTCATCGCGACCCGCACACCGCCGCGGAAGCGCTCGTCGTAAGCCAGCCATTCAACCAGTACCTTGCCCTTCGTGTCGAAAACGCGGACGAGCGGAACGGCTCCCGCATCGAGTCCGATCACCGGGTTCGCCTGACCGTTGCCGGTCACATCCGCGCCGGCGATGAACGCCCCTCCGCGATACTTGTTGTCCACGGCGGGAAATTCGGCCAACACCTCGCGATTCTTCCCGTTGAACACCTTCACCGTGGTCACCATGTTGGTGCTGGGACCGTTGACCGTGAGCAGGTCGGGAGTCCCATCGCCGTTCACATCGCCCCAACCAAGACGCACGCCGCCGGTCACCTTTTGGTCATGAACGAAGAAGCTGTCGATCTCTTTCCCTTGAGCAAGATCGAACACTTTCACGTGCTGCGTGCCTTCGGCAGTGACGGCCACAACCGAGCGGCCGTCGCGCATGAGATCCAGAGCAGCGACGTGAAGCCCATTCGTCCAGTTCTGGAAGGGGATAAACTCGACGAGCAAGTTCATGTCGCGGCCATCGAAGACTCGCACCGGCAGCGCGACTTTCACTTTCGCCGGACCAGGAGCAACCACCAGTTCCGGCGCGCCATCGCCATTGAGGTCGGCCATGTCCACGCGGACGCCTCCGGTGAAGTTCTTGTCGTAAGCCAGGAAGTTGTGAGCCACCGTGCCCTTCCCATCAGCGAACACCGTGACACGCGGGTGCGCTCCGGTATCGGCACCCACGGCGAAGGCGAATCGCTTGCCGTTTGGCGGAAGGGGAATCGGATTCGGGTTCGCGGGGCTGGGAGAAAGGTTCAACAGAGTCCCCATGCGACGATGAAGCCCATCCACGCGCACCGACTGGTTCTGGATAGCCGGAGGGACGACACGCAGTCGACCGAACAGCGTGACGGCTTCCGACCAGCGATCCACCATCGCCAGATATGTGGCCTTGATTAGCTCCGCGTCGGCATCGTCACGCACACGACGAGAGAGTAAGCGGGCCTCACGAGCGTACGAACCGAGTACGCGTTCCAGCGTCCGGTCGTTGCCACCGATCAACTCGCCAACGAGAATTCGCAAATCTTCGGTGTTGTCGTCAATCGACTCGGCCAGCCGGATTAACCGTCGTTTACCGCGAGTTGGATCGTTATCGCCAGCGCCCAGAGCCGCGGCGAGTTGGTGGAAGCTGATCTCCGCGCGCCCCAGCGAACCCGCTGTCGCTTGTTTTGCCGCCGGGGCTTTGTTGATCGTTGCGGCCAGTGAGCCGAGCGACTTCTCCACATCCGAGAAGGCCGCGAAGAGCTTGTCCTTCCCCGCGCCCCGGCGAACGAGTTGATCGAGTCCGACTGTTTGCAGAAGCGCGTTATCCACTTGCGTGTTGATGGCCTTTTTCTGAGCCGGGGTCAGTTTCGCGGCGGCTACATCTGTCTTGACCGCTTCCAGATCGAGAGCTAACTGCCCGGTCCAGCGCGAAACGGACGACTGGAAGAACTGACCCTGCATTCCGCCGAACTGCTTGAACTGAACTGGTGGCTTTCCGCCGGGCTGGAGGGGCTGCGATTGCACAAGTGCCGCAATGCCCGCAGTGAGTGCGATTGCCGCACCGAAACGGAATCGTGTCATGATGTCCTCGCGAGTTCCAGACAGGCGACGAGCGCGATTCCTGCGCCTTCAACGATTGTATCGCCACCAGAACGGCCCCGCGCTAACTGCTTGCGCGAAAAGCCCGAACCCTTCGGCTCACGGCTGACCGACTTCCTCACACCCATCTACAATTCGCCTCATCACCTATCTGAACTGAGGTTCCCAATGGTCCGCGCGCGGCAGGCTGTTATCACCGAGCCATACAAGACCGGAGTTCGCGAAGTCGAGATTCCCGATCCGGCCTCGAACCAGATTCTGATCGCCGCGGAGTATTCCGCCCTCAGCGCGGGCACGGAACTCGCGGTCTACACCGGCACACATCAGTGGCTCAAAGACCCCGCGATGCCCGACTGGAAGTTCCCATTCCGTTCGGGTTACTCTGCGGCCGGGCGCGTGCTCCAAGTGGGCAAAGACTTCCCCGGTAACTTTGCCGAAGGCGACCGCGTGAGCTTCCCCGGCAATCACGCGTCGGCCGAACTGCTGACCGTTGGGCACGAGCGCTGTCGCGTGTGGAAATTGCCCGACAACCTCTCTTTCGACAAAGCATCAGTGGCGTGTATCGCGCGTTACGGACTGGGTGCTTCGGTGCGCGCGGGATTAACGCTCGGTCGTAGCGCAGCGGTGTTGGGGCTGGGCATTATCGGGCAGTTCTCGCTTCGCTGCTTGCTCGCGGCCGGTGCTGGGCCAGTCGTCGGCATCGACGCGGTGAAGATGCGTCGAGAAGCGGCTCAGGCGGCCGGAGCGGAACATGTGATTGATCCGACCGCAGGAGATGTGAAGCAACAGTTAAGCGCGTTTCTTGGCACGAAGGGCGCGGAGATTGTTGCGGATGCGACCGGCGTGCCGGATGCCATACCGACCGCAATGAGCCTCGCGTGTGATGCGGGGCAAGTGGTGGTTGTCGGTAGCCCGCGTGGGCGAGCGAAGGAAGTGAACTTCTACGACGACTTGCACCGCAGATACATCGAAGTGACAGGCGCTCACGGGAACATGCTCTTTGAACCGGCCCACACGCGACTCGCGGGAGCCTGGGACATCGACAAGGCTCAGAAGTGGCTGTTGCGTCAACTCGCGGCCGGACGACTGAGCCTCGCGGGTCTTGTCACGCACACCATCACGCCGGACCAACTTGGAAGCGCCTACGAGGGGCTACTCAAGGACAAGGACAATTACCTCGGCGTCCTGATGAAGTGGGTGTAACCGAGTTGTGAGACCCAGCCAGCTAATGCCGGCGGTTCGACAAAGTCCCGTCGAACCGCCGGCATTAGCCGGCTGGGTCAGCCAAACTATCCTTCCTACTCCTCGACTTCGATCCTCAGAGCTGGTCGGCCGAACTTGGCGGCTTCCCCCGCGCCTTGTTTGGTGACCTTCGATCCGCGAACGTGCATAAACCTCAGCTTCGGAGCCGGAGCGAGCGCCTTCGCGCCCGCGTCTGTGAGTTCTGTCTCCAAAAACCACACCGAGATCAGTTCGGGATGACTCCCCAACAGTTTCGCCGTTTCGTCACCGACCTTACACTTGGTCAGATCCAACTGCGTCAACTTGTTCAGTTGCTTGAGTGACGTGAGTCCCCTGTCCGTCACGGAGCAATCTCGTAGAGCGAGGTTCGTCAGCCCGGCGAACTTCCCCAGATGCGCTCCTCCTGAGTCGTCGAATGAAGTGGACGAGAGGTTCAACTTTCTCAGCTTCGGCCACGCGGGGAACTTGGCGAACCCGCTGCCGGTGACGGCAGTCGATTCCAGATCGAGTTCCTGGAGCGAGTCCAGGAACTCCAGCGTGCCTAGCCCGGCGTCCGTGAGGGAAGTTTTCTGGAGGTTCAGATGCGCGAGGGTCTTCAGTCGGCCAAATGTCGGCATTGCTCCATCACCGACCTCGGTGTTCGCGCATTCGAGGTGAGTTAACTTCTGCGTGCGGATCAGATGCCGAGCGCCAACGTCAGTGATTCGTGTGGAACTGACGTTGAGACGCTCAAGAACCGGAAGGTTGGCGACAGCATCCATGCCTGAGTTATCGAATCGGGTGCCGGATGCTTCCACCACGCGCAGCTTGACCCAGCCGGGGTTCTTGAAGGCGGCTCCCGCCATGATGCTGCCGTCGAGACCGAGGAAGTGCAGGGCGGGGAGCGTACTGAGTTCGCCAAGGCCCTTGTCGGTCACTCTCGTGCGCAACAAACGGACTTCTTCGAGCTTCTTGCATTGACTGATCGGCTGACAGGGCGAGTCCATGATTGCGGTCTCGACGACCGTGAGCGCTTTGAGTCGCGGGAGTTGCGGGAGCACCACCAGACCCGGCCCTTTCACATTGGGACACTTGACGACCATGAGCGATTCCAGGTAGTCGAAGCCCGCGAGGTGCTTGAAGGCGTCATCGGTGATCTTCTTGCCTTCCAGAGTCAGCCCGACGATGCACTTGACGCCCTTGAGACTCGCCAGAACTTGCTCAGCGTTGGCATCGCCCCTGATCTCGAGAAGGTAACCGCCATTGTCCTGTGGTCCGTGGGACCTGACGTCTTCCGTTGTGAGATCTTCGAGGCGCTTGATGTCCGCTTCGGTAACTGGAACGACATCCGAGGGCGGCGGCTGAACGTCGTTGGGTTTTTCCTCAACTGGCGGATCGGGTGGCTTCGGAATCACGACCGGCGGAACCGGCTTCTGTCCGACCTGCTCGACCGGAGTCGGTTCGGTCTTCGCTCCACACCCGGCGAACACCAGGAGAGAGAACAGCGCCGCGAAGGAAAGAAGTCTGGCGCTCATGAGCATCGCCCCAGAGGAATTGTCGGAAGCAGGTTGTTGAAACGAGTCTATTGAAACACAGAACTGCCACAGGTGGAAGCGACTGGCTGCGAGGTGATGGTGCTCGACGTTGAAACCCGCCGCGGCTTTTGTTGGAGTCCCGCCTTTAGGCGGTCTGAGCTGAAGAACCGGCTAAAGCCGGGACTCCAACTCAAAACCAAGATTCAACGGAACAAGCTACTGGAAGTTGGTTGCTCCTCGCGAGTCGCCTTCACCCATCCACATCCCAGACCACGATCTTTCCGTTCGTGCCGGTCGCGGTCGCGAGCAACTGCCCGTCTGGGCTGAACGCCAGCGAGCGAACCTTCCCCTTGTGTGCTTGCCAGACGAACATCACCGTTCTCCGCGAAGTCTGCCCCTGTTGTTTCAACACAACACCCAAAGTAACCAGTCAATGCGATCCCGGATAAGTCCCTTTCTTGGTAAGTCGGGCCAACCTGTCCCAACTTACCAAGTTTCCCACTTCTCCCACGCAATTCGACCTGACCGCCACCGCCTTACTTCCCGCATTTTCCGACCGCTCCGTGATTCCGATCTTCCCGATTCGCGCTACGCTTGTGGAGTGAAACTGCCCCAAAAGATGTGCCTTCCGGAGAATTCATTCTCCCAATTCCCTGACAGGCGTGGTATCATCCGCGGGATGACCCGCCAGCGTCGTCCCAAGTTGCGATTGGTGTGTAACTGGTGTTCGGGTCGAAAGACACTGAAAACACGACCCGAACACCAGACACACCAATCGCAACTTGGGATGAGGGATCAACGGCGGGACTCCTCTCCCAGCCATCACAGAAACTCGCGCCCGTGCCGGAGGCTCCGGTGCCCGTGTTGCCGGCCTTGTGCTGGCGGTTCCTTTCCTTCATTTCTTTGTGGTGTCGTGATGACCGATCTCGAACAAGGCGAACTGCGCGTCGTGGTGCCGGTTGGGTTTTTGCTCGCGGAGCCGCAAGAGGTCACTGTTTCGGTGGACCGGCCAGGAGGCGCTCCGCTGCCCGTGAGGCTTCAACTGATCCCGGCTCAACCAGTTCCCGTTGCCGCGCCGGCTTCCGTTTCCGAACCCACGCCCCTGAACATTGGGTGGAACAAGCGCTCGAAACTCGTCGATCCCGATGACGCTTTCCTCGAACCCGAATACGGCGGCAGCGACTGACAAGCTTCAGAAGCGCGGAACGCGGAACTCGGAACGCGGAATGAAAGACAGAATCACCTGCCGTTTTTGTCTTCGTTCCGCGTTCCGAGTTCCGCGTTCCGCGTTCCGCGCTTCCTTCATTTCCGTTGCCGCGGCGTTCGATTCGTGGCACAATTGCATTTGCTTGACTTCCCGCCGGTTCTCCGGGTGACTCCCGGCTTGCCACCATTGGCGCTTGCGCCACGCCTCACTGGAAGCCGCACCATGCGCTTCTGCCTGCCGGTTCTGATTCTGCTTGCTCCTTCAACTGCGTTCGCGGCGGATAGTTTCCACTTTGAAAACGACATCCTGCCGATTCTCGCTCGCTACGGGTGCAATTCGTCCGGCTGTCATGGCAAAGCAGAAGGTCAGGGCGGCTTCAAGCTCTCGGTGTTCGCTTCTGATCCGGAAGCAGACTACGCGGCACTCACGAAGGAAGGCCGCGGGCGAAGAGTGTTCCCGGCGAAGCCTGAAGAGAGCCTGATTCTGCGAAAAGGAAGCGGACGCACGGCTCACGGAGGAGGAACGAAGCTCCCCTTCGGAGGAGAAGACTACCGCACTCTGCGCGACTGGATCGGTGCTGGAATGCCACTCGGTTCGCCTGATGCGCCGCGTGTGGTGTCTCTTCGCGTTGAGCCAGCCGAGCGCGTGATGAATCCGAAGAGCAAACAGCAACTGAAAGTGTTCGCGAAGTATACCAACGGCTCGGAAAAGGACGTGACGCGACACGCCCGCTTTCAGACGAACGCCGAAGCGGTCGCGGGTGTCTCTGCAAGCGGGATGGTGAGCACGCACGATGTTCCGGGCGAGGCCGCGGTGATGGCCGCGTATCTGGGCGAAGTCGGATTGTTCCGCGTAATGGTTCCCCGACCTCGCGAACGAGTGAAGAACACCCTTCCGCAGTTCAATGTGATTGACAAACTCGTTGATGCGAAACTCGCGAAACTCAACATCGCGCCTTCTGAACTGTGCGACGATGCGGACTTCCTCCGGCGAATCTTCCTCGACCTCACCGGCACGCTTCCAACGCCAGAAGAAGCCCGGAAGTTCCTCGCGGATACTGCAAAGGACAAGCGCGCGAAGTTAGTGGAATCGCTTCTTGAGAAATCAGAGTTCGCGGACCTGTGGGCGATGCGCTGGGCCGATCTATTGCGCGTGGATCGTCAGCCGCTTGGCCACCAGCGGGCGTACCTCTATTACAAGTGGATTCGCGACTCCATTGCAACGAACAAGCCCTTCGACCAGTTCGCGCGTGAACTCATCACCGCGGAAGGGCCACCCACCGAGGTCGGCCCGGTGAACTTCTTCAAGGTGGTGACCAAGCCCGGCGAGATGGCCGGAACGCTCTCGCAAGTGTTCCTCGGCGTCCGAATTGCCTGTGCCGAGTGTCATCATCACCCGTTCGACCGGTGGAAGCAGTCCGATTACTTCGGCATGACGGCATTCTTCTCGACCGGCACGACCACTCATCCACGAACGCGCAAGCCGGTGTTCGCTCACGCGCTGGGAACCGAAATGCCGACCGCAAACCCAGTCGGAGATCGCCGAATTCCGCTCGCGGAGTGGATGACGAAACCGGACAACCCGTACTTCGCACGCAATCTCGCGAATCGCGTTTGGGCGTGGATGCTCGGTCGCGGACTCGTGGAACCTGTTGACGATGTGCGAGCGACCAATCCGCCAAGCAACCCGGAACTGCTCGACGCCCTCGCGAAGTTCCTCGTCGAGAACAAGTTCGACGTGAAGAAGTTGATTGTGCTTATCGCGAGTTCACGCGCGTACCAGACTTCGGTCACGCCCAACGCGACCAACGAGAAGGATGAGAGGAACTTCTCGCGTGGCTACTTCAAGCGGCCGGACGCCGAGGTGTTGCTTGACATGATCTGTCAGGCTCTCGGTGTAGAGGAGAAGTTCGCCGGTTCGCCGGACGCGAAGCGCGCGGTGCAACTATGGGACAGCAAGGCCCGACACGACTTCCTGAAACTCTTCGGCCGACCGAGTCGCGTGAGCGCCTGCGAGTGCGAGCGCACCCGCGAGCCAAGCGTCAGCCAGGTACTTAACCTGTTGAACTCGCTGGAGATTCAGGCGAAACTCACACACGAAGGCGGCACGGTCGCGCGCCTCGTTCGCGACATCAAGGACGACGGGAAGTTAGTCGAGGAACTCTACCTGACGTTCTTCGCGCGCCTTCCGACCACGAACGAGAAGGCAATCGGCCTCGCGCACCTGAAGAAGTACGCGAACAACCGCCGGGCCGCGACCGAAAACCTCGCCTGGGCGCTTTTGAACAGCACGGAGTTCTTGTTCAACCACTAGCTGGCGAACCCCGCCCGCAAGGGCGGTGAGTGGTGCAGTGAGACCCACCGCCCTTGCGGGCGGGGTTCGCCAAACACGCCTGGAGCTTCACGACATGCTCCATCGACGCGATGCGATGATTCGTCTGGGGCAACTCGGAGCGTGCGGACTTGCGCTACCGACGTTGCTTCAAGCGCGCGCGACCGCTTCGCCGCAAGCGGGGCGGTCCGCGGATTCGTGTATCTTCATCTTCCTGTGGGGTGGACCTCCTCAGCAGGATATGTGGGACATGAAACCGGACGCGCCTCCGGGTATCAAGTCGCTGTTCAACCCCATTGATACGGTCGTGCCTGGTATTCGCGTCTGCGATCAGATGCCTCTGTTCGCGCGGCACACGGACAAGGTCGCGGTGGTGCGCTCACTCACGCACGGCGACAACAACCACGAGCCGAGCGTTTACCACATGATGACGGGTCGTAAAGACCCCACGCTTGTCTCTCCAAGAAATCCGCGCAAGCGTTCCCATCCGCCGAACTTCGCTTCCGCGCTTGCGTACTTCACACCTCCCAGTTCCATGCCTGCGAACGTCACCATTCCGCGCCCAGTTGGGCACGATGGAGTCACTTATGCCGGAACATACGCGGGCTTTCTTGGTCCGAAGTACGATCCGCTCGAAAAGCTCCCCGCGAACAAGTCGAAGGAACCCGCGGCTCACCCGGATGTGCTTCCGCCCGATGTGAATGAAACGCGACTCGCGGCTCGCGAGGGGCTGCTCAAGCTTCTTCAGAAGCAAGATTCGACGCTTCAGAAGACCGGCGGCTCGGACCTCGACGAGTTCCGCAATCAGGCGATGCAGATGATCGCTTCTCCGAAGGTGCGCGAAGCGTTCGCGGTAGAGAAAGAACCTCCGAAACTGCGCGACCACTACGGCCGCAACGAGTACGGCGAGAGCTTCCTGCTCGCCCGGCGGCTCGTCGAGAGCGGAGTGAAGGTCGTGAGCGTCATCTGGATGTACATCATGCCGAATGGTGGTGTTGCCAACGTGTGGGACAACCACGGCGGCACCGGCGGCTTGGGCAGCATCACTGGCTATGCAATGCTGAAAGAGAAATACTGCCTCCCGCCGCTCGACCGCGCGCTTTCGGCTCTGCTCGAGGATCTGAGTGATCGTGGAATGCTCGACCGCACGCTGGTTGCGGTCGCGGGCGAGTTCGGCCGCACGCCGAAGATTAACGGAACGACCGGCCGCGACCACTGGGGTGCTGCTCAGAGTGTGTTGTTCGCCGGTGGAGGCATTCGCGGAGGGCAGGTGTATGGCAAGACCGACAAGATCGCGGCTTACCCCACTGACAACCCGGTGTCACCGGACGACTTCCTTGCAACGATCTATCACGCGATGGGCGTTGACCCGGCCGTGATGATTCCCGACCGCGAAAACCGCCCGCACCGCCTCTGTGACGGCAAACCGGTGTTGAGTTTGTTTTGAAATCCAAAATGGCCACAAAAAAGCACAAGAAGCACAAAAGGAAGACAGAAGAGGAAGAGATGAACTGAAATCAAATCTGATCCCTGTCTTGTGTTTTCCTTTGTGCTGTTTGTGCTTTTTTGTGGCCATTCCTGCTTGAGGCTTTGACATGCCCTCTTCCTTCTGCGATGGCATCACGAGACGCGACGCGATCCGCATCGGCACTGCCAGTCTGTTCGGTACCGCGCTTGTGCTGCCGGAGTTGCTTCGCGCTTCGGACGAGGTGAACCCCGCCCGCAAGGGCGGTGGGTCGAAAGACGTGTCGCTTATCTTCGTGTTCCTGCACGGTGGGCAGAGCCACCTCGACACGTTCGACTTGAAGCCCGATGCGCCGGCGGAGTTCAAGGGCGAGTTCAGCCCAGCCAAGACGAAGATTCCCGGCTTGCTCATCTGTGATCTGTTGCCGAAGGTCGCGAAGGAGGTGGACAAGTTCTCGCTCATCCGCTCCTTCCGGCATCACAACTCCGACCACGGTCCAGCGGATCACTACATTCTGACTGGCTACTTCCCCACGGCCGGGTTTAACCCAAGCCTCACGCCGAACAATCAGCGGCCGTGCGTCGGGTCGGTTGTGTCGAAGAAACTTGGCCCGAAGGGTTCGGTGCCCGCGTATGTCGCGCTACCGAAGCTCCACCCGAGCGGCGGGCCAGCGTATTTGGGCGCGAATCATGCGCCCTTCGTGATCGACGCTGACCCATCAGCCCCGAACTTCTCGGTTCCCGATCTCGTTCCGCCTCCGGCCATCGCCAGCGACCGTCTTGACGACCGCAAGAAACTCCTGGAGCAAGTGGACCGCTTCCACAAGAGCGCGGAGTCGAAAGCGAACGCCGCAGCGGGCGCGATCGGCGCGTTCCGCGACAAAGCCTTCGACCTGATGACTTCTCAGCAGGCGAAGAAAGCCTTCAACATCCACGCGGAGGCCGACAAGCTCCGAGACGAATACGGCCGGCACTCCTTGGGGCAATCGTGCCTCATGGCGCGCCGATTGGTGGAAGCTGGCGTAAGGTGCGTGACAATCGACCACTCGAACTGGGACACGCACGATGGGAACTTCGCGGTGCTGAAGAACACACTGTTGCCGATATACGATTCGGCCATCAACACGCTCTTCCGCGATCTTTCCGACCGTGGCTTACTCGCTTCAACTCTCGTCGTTGTGACGGGCGAATTCGGCCGCACGCCTCGAATCAACAAGAACGCGGGCCGCGATCACTGGGGACCGGCGTTCACGGTGCTGCTCGGTGGCGGCGGAATCAAACCCGGCGTGGTCGTCGGCAAGACGGACGCGCGAGCCGAGAAGCCCGCAAGCGACCCGTACGGCCCGGAAGATCTCTTCACCACGCTCTACACACTCATGGGCATCGACCCGGCGACGGAGTTCCACACACCCGACGGCCGACCCACCGCGATCATCAACAACGGCAAAGTGATCAGCGAGCTGGTGTGAAAGGCAGAAGAGTTTTCACCGCAGAGGACGCAGAGAACGCAGAGAAAGACAAGAATTGAGGTGTTCAAATGAATCGCTCTCTCTTGGGTTTTCTTCTCTGCGTTCTCTGCGTTCTCTGCGGTGAAAACTCTTCTGCCTCCGCCAATCCGCCGACGGCGAGTTACATCTTCCCGGCGGGAGCGCAGCGGGGAACGTCGGTGGATGTTCGCGTTGGCGGGTTGTTCCTGCACGACAAGTGCGACTTCCACATCGTCGGCTCCGGCATCACGCATTCACCGCACCTCACGCCAGCGAAGCGAATCTGGTTCGAGGGGCCGCTACTTCCCATTCCCGAATCGCAACAGCAAGAAGACTACCCCGCGGACATGCAAGGGAAAATCACCGTCGCGAAGGACGCACCGCCCGGCGAGCGGCGAGTGCAGGTATTCACATCGCAAGGTGGAGCCGGCGGGCCAGTCTTCATCGTGGGCGAGCTGCCCGAAGTGATCGAGAAGGAGATCGACGGCGAACCGATTCCCGTTCCGATCAAGCTGCCAGTCACCGCGAACGGTCGCATCTTCCCTCGCGAAGACGTTGACCTGTGGGAATTCGACGCGGAGGCCGGCAAGACGGTCACCGCGTTCGTTCACACGAAGTCGATCAAGTCTCCGCTGGTTACGCGTCTGGACATCCTCGATTCCAGTGGGAAAGTGATCGCGGAGGAGATGCTCCATCCGTGCATCCGCACCGATGGCTCGGTGAAGTTCACTCCGAAAGTTTCTGGCAAGTATCGCGTGAGAATTCGAGATGCACGCACACTCGGCGGCCCGGCTTATGTGTATCGCCTCACTGTCACAACAGAGAATGTACCCGCGTTCCACTACCCGATTCGGGTTATTACACCGGGAGTGAAGGAGATTCTTCCTCCCCAAACCGGGGCGCTGGCGCCGCCTGTTGCGCTTCACGGACAAATCGAGAAGGCCGGCGCGGTGACCGAGTGGAAGGTCGATTTGAAGAAGGGCGAGAAGTACACCTTCGAGTTGCAAGCTCGAAAGTTCGATTCACCGCTGTGCGGAGTCTTCACGCTTTACGATGCGACTGGCAAGGAGTTAGCGAAGGGCGAAGCGAGCGAGACCGCGGACCCTCCCCGGCTCCCGTTCACGACACCCGCCGACGGGACTTACACGCTGAAGGTACGCGAGAAGTTCCGCGGGCGCGGAGGAGAGAACTTTGTCTACCGGTTGGTTGTGTGGGACACATCCACACTGGGCGACCCTTCGTTCTCTCTTGCTGTCGCAACAGATGTATTCACGGTCCAGCGCGGAGCAGCGGTAAAGGTGAAAGTCACCGCCGAGCGCCATGGCGGTTTTGCCGGGCCAATCGAAATCAAGGCGCAGGGATTACCTGAAGGTATCGAGATGAAGCCGGTGACCATGAACGGGAACCAGAACACGGTAGACCTCACGATCACTGCCGGGCCAAAAGCGATCATTGGGGCAATCCCACTGAAACTTCAAGGAAGCGCAACCATCAACGGCAAGGTGAAATCCACGGAGGTCGATTTCGCCGGACGGCGCTGGTATCCGGGTGACTCGGGACTGCGCCTGGTGGTTGCGTTCCCAACGCCGTTCAAGATCATCGACCAGTATGTGATGACCAACGCGCCTCGCGGAGAGACTTACCGCCGAAAGTACAAGGTTGATCGCGGCGGGTTCGATGGCCCGATTCAGATTCAACTCGCTGAGAAGCAAGCCCGGCACCTTCAGGGAGTTACCGGTCCGGTGATTGTGCTCAAGCCCGGCGAGACGGAGTTCGAGTACCCCGCGTTCCTTCCTCCGTGGATGGAACTCGGCCGCACCTGCCGCGTATGCGTGATGGCGACCGCGAAGGTGAAAGATCCCGTTGATGGGCGCGAACACACGGTGAGTTTCAGTTCCGTGGATCAGAATCAGCAGATGATTGTGGTTGTTGGCCCAGGTCGGCTGGGTGTGAGCATTGACAAGACGAGCGTGCGCGCTGAAGGAGAAGTGAAACTGGCTGTGAAGGTAAGCCGAAGCAAGAACCTCACTGGCCCCGCGACCGTCGAACTTGTCTTGCCCGATCACATTAGGGGCGTGAGCGTCTCGAAGTTGGTTGTCGCGGCCGATTCCGATACGGGCGAACTGGTTCTGAAGTTCGAGTCGGACACCGGGCCGTTCAACATGCCTCTTGTGGTCCGAGCCACCATTTCCACTGACACTGGCCCCGTCACCGCCGAGACAAAGGTCGAAGTGGTGAAGTAATGTGAGGTCGGATAGGAACACCGAACCCCCTCGTGTAAGATGGCTGTGGGGCGTGTTCCCAATCCGGTTGGGGTAAGTTGGATGGAGATCGCCTACGCTTACTTGGCTCGTGCTGCCGAGGTGAACCCGGACGGGACACTCTCTGTCCTCGGCGCGGATTTCCATATCATCCGGCTTCCTCGCTTTCCTCATCTCTGCCCAATGGCGCTCGTTGTGCGATTGGTTGGTACCCCAGTATCTGATGAGTTGACGTTCGAGTTGGAGATCGTCGGGCCAGGCGGGATCGCGATGCCGAGCACTCTTACCCCAATTGCAACGATCACACCTTCGGAAGCCCGTAATGATCCGAAAGGGGTGTCGGAAACTGTGACACGAGACACGACAAGTCTCATTGTGAACTTGCGGTCTCTCGTACTTCCGGCACCCGGGGAATACCAGTTTCAGATTCGAATGACAGGCGTTGCTGTCTTGGAGCGGCGTATCGCCTTGTTAGTGCAAGAGGTGAGCCGTGGTTAAGGTCAAGCCACAGCCCGGCGCGGGTTACCTGTTGGATCCGTTCGAGCGGGAAGATTCTTCACTCCCACATTGGACTGCCCCAAGCGATGTTGTTGTCGTGGTGGGGGGAGTGATCACCGTTATTGAAGCGAAATCTTCCGGAAACGGCGGTGGGTCAAGTGAGAACGACAATCCCCTTGAACTGATTGTCGGGTGGGTTCACATCCACGGCTTGGACATAAGTGAACGTGTGCGGCTTCTTCAGGTGCTCTGGGACTACGAACCGGCTGTTCAGAAGCAGGAACTTCAAGAAGAGCTTCGGTGCATCCTCGCCGCTCGCGAGTTGGCAACCAAGCCACCGTTGACAAACGAGATGGTCGACAAGGCTCGCGAGGCGTTCGCGTCGGGGCGCGTGCCGTTCGTCCCGCAGGACATGGACTGAACGAGGCACCTCCGGGGATCGCCCGTGGACGATGCCGACTTCAAGAAACTGACTCCGGGCCGGATCATCCGCGCCGGCGTTCTGGACCCGCAAGGAAAGGGTTGGAAGGTCCGCCCGCTCATCGTCCTCACACAACTTGCCTCGAACGATCCTGACGCGGAGTTTCGTGTCGTTGCAGGCTCAACGCAAAGCCCGGTCGAGGGAAATGAAGGGCTGGCAATTCGTGTCCCCGGACACCATCAACCCGGCGGTCATCCGCGAACTGGCCTGCACGAAACGACCTGGTTCTACGCTTTCTGGATCTGCACTCTGAAAGTTGGAGAAGTGGAACGCTTCCACAAACTCACACCGGAAAATCTCTTTCTCGAATTGCGTGCCCTCATCGAGAAGGCAGAGCAGTAGCGTTGCGTTTGCAGGTGCATGTTCTGGCCGCTCGAATTCCGCTTTCGTGGAAAGTCGCTCGACATTGACCTGGAAGAGTCCGAGTTCGTGAAGTAACTCACTCCGGCTTGCAATTCTTTCAAACTCCGCGTATCTCCGCGCCCAAACAACTCCCGCGCGGAGGGTTCGCACTGATGTTTGCTCGCGTCGCAGCACTTGTTCTGTCTGTCATTGCGCTCGGCGCGAGTGGGTGTTCGTACAACCCCGGCTATTTCCCCTACCTTGTGCCTCCTGGACCCATTCAGCAGACACACGCCAAACCCCGCGCCTTCGGCTACTTCCGCAACTTCGACCCAAAAGCGTGTCGGCTGGAAGTGACCCCTAGCGGGCAAGCGACCGCGCCTCTTGGAGCGCAGCTCGTTCTCGTCGCCACTGTCTACGACAAGGACGGCCAACCCCGGCGCGACCGACGAGTCGAGTGGATGATTGATGGCCCCGGTAACATCGTTGAAGCGGACGAATCGGGCCTCTTCGCCGGCCGCGGATACAAGGACGGTAACAAGTTCGCGGTCACTTACACTTCCTACATTCCGAAAACCATCACACGAGGCAACGACGACCCCAAAGACGACACCAGCATCGAACCCGGTCAGACGTTCGTCGTGATTAGTTCCGCCGTTCCGGGAGAAACAGTTGTCACGGCTTATGCTCCGGCTGTCTTCAACTGGGATAATGGCCGCGTGGTGACGAAGGTGCTCTGGGGAGACGGCCGATTCTCGTTCCCAACGTCCACAACCGCTCGCATCGGGGGAGAAACAACGCTCTCGACTGTTGTAAATCCAACCAACACAGATGGCACAAGCGGATTCCGCGTCCGCTATCGCGTGATCGACGGTCCCACAGCAGTCCTCGTCGCGCAGGGAGGTTCGGGCACGAGTGCGAGTCAATCTGGCTCAGGCGGGAAGGAAGCCGAAGCCTTCACCGACACCAACGGAGAAGCCGCGGTGAGGCTGGTTCAGCGCGACCCACAGCCGGGCAAGACTCGAGTCGCGGTGGAAGTGGTGAAAGTGCCGGAGAGCGGAGTCGGGCCGGGCGTGGTCGTTGGTCGACGCGAAACGGTGGTTGAATGGGCGTTGCCCGATGTGAAGCTCAACGTCAAGGCGCCTGAAGTCGCGAGCATCCTCGGCACATTCCCGGTCACGGTGTCGCTCGAAAACACTTCCGGCGTGGAGAGCAAGGATGCGCGTGTGAAGGTGACACTTTCGGACGGAGCAACACTCGCCCGCAGTGAACCGCCTCCCATACGGCAAGACGAAAAGGGCGCGCTGGTCTTCGACTTACCACCAGTTGGTGGGAAGGGAAAGCAGACAGTCACGCTTCAGGTGAAACCCGCGCGTGTGGGGCAAGTGACAGTCACCGCCGATGCCCTCACCGCGGATGGGATGCAAGCCACCACGAGCGCAACCACGCGAGTCGAACAGGGTCGGCTTCAACTGGTGCTTGAATCTCCACCGATGGCGCTGGCGGGAGAACGCATTCCCGTTCGTATCGCGGTCACCAACGGAGGAGCGGCACCCGCGACCAACGTAACCGTGTGGGCGACCTTCTCCCCGGAATTGACATCCGCATCTGGCAGAAGTCCCGTC
The DNA here is from genome assembly GCA_022616395.1 of Planctomycetia bacterium. GTDB lineage: Bacteria > Planctomycetota > Planctomycetia > Gemmatales > Gemmataceae > Gemmata. The sequence goes on from JAKEEV010000592.1 coordinate 24,533, forward strand.
GAACTGGCTGGCAATACACTCGCTCCTGGTGAGACAAAGATCCTGGACTTACCACTCACAGCTCGCACCACGGGGCGCTATGGATTGCGAGCCACTGCAACGGGAGATGGCAACCTCTCGGCTTCGGCCGAACCGATCGCGGTGGAAGTTCGCAAGGCGGAGTTAGCCCTCGTGGTGACCGGGCCGAAGCTCGCGTACTTGAATCAACCGGTGAGCTGGACGGTCACGGTCGCCAATCGAGGCGATTCGCCCATCGCAAACGCAGTGGTGAGGGCCACGATTCCTCCAGAGATCAAGTTGACGGGTGCCGATGGCGGAACGGTTGGCGCGGGTTCGGTTGAGTGGAAAGTGAGCGAGTTGAAGGCTGGCGATCAGCGCGTCTTCAAGCTCTCCGCGGATGCGATCAAACTCACAGCTCAGGCGACTGTAAGCGCTTCGGTGCTGGGTGACGCGACCAGTGGCGGAAAACCTGTTGGCACGCCCGTGGAAGCGAAAAGCGAGTCGGCTCTGGCGGTGATTGGCACGCCCGCGGTGTCGCTGGAACTGATTCCACCGACGGGACTGGGCGAAGTGGGCAAGCGAGTGCGATTCACGATTCGCGTGAAAAATCAGGGCACAGTCTCAGCCCGGAACGTGGAAGTGACCGCGTTCGTCCTGCCGGAGTTGCGTGCCGTGCGCGGAACTGGTTCTGGTGAGGGGCGAATCGACGGCGCTGGACGAGTGGCCTTCTCCACTCTCGAAGAACTCCGGCCCGGACAGACAGTAACTTACACGATTGAAGCAGACCTGTTACAGACGGGGGATGCGCGGGTGCGCGTCGAGGTCCGTGCTCCTCACCTGAAAAGCGCGCTGACGGAAGAGCAGTCAATCCGCGTGAACGGAAGGTAGATCCGGGAGTTGCGGCAGAGGTGGTGTGCAATGTTGCACGTTGGCACTTGCAGAATCGAACAGTTTGTGAGTTTTCGTGTTGGTTGTGTGAAGTGGCCAGGCGTGCTGAACGAATTCACATTGCCGCAAGTTGCTGGTAGAGTTCAGTTTGCTTGCGGATGTCATTCTCGCTTTTGGGAATTGGCACGGGGCTAGCATTGTTGAGTGTCGAGTCGGTTTGCGAGTCCCGACTCAAGACGAATATCATTCCAAACACGGGTCCGAGAGTAGCAGGGGTATGCGAGTCCCCCTGCCGAATCTCGGACCCCACTTCTTTTGTAGCTCTCAAACTTCAGACCCAACCAGGGCACAAACGGGGGAACAAACACCCTCGCGGCTTCCAACCGCCGTATGATATTCGTGCCACTTCTTCAGGAGGATTCACCATGTTCCGCCCCCTCGTCGCGATCCTCACTCTCGCGACCTTCGCCTCATTCGGCGCGGTCGCTCAAGCACAACCGGGTCGGGATCTGCCGCTTGCGCCCGGTGTGTTTCCGGGCAGCTCCATCGGACCAGGAATGCAGTTTCTCCCTCAACCAACTCCGCGGTTCATTCCACCCGGCAGAGGATTCGGCAGCGGATTTGGGAAGCCCAAACCAGTGCCGGTTTTCTTCCCGGGTGTTTATCCTTACTCCCCCTTCGGGTTCGGCTTTGGCTTTGGTTACGGTGGCTTCTCGCCTTACGGGTACGGCTATGGGTACGACTATGGGTATGGCCCCCCGATCGTCGCGCCAGCGCCTGGCCTCCCGGTTCAATCGACCGATCCCGGAGTTGCTCTGGCCAACGAATTCCCCGCGGTGTTGACGGTTCAGTATCCGACTCCGGCCGAGGTGTGGTTCAACGGCAACAAGCTCGATGGCAAAGCGGAGGAACACCAGTTGACCTCACCCGTGTTGAAGCCGGGGGAGACCTTCACCTTTGATGTGAAAGCGCGCTGGAAGGTTGGTGAGAAGACTTACGAGTCCAAGCGAACCGTGACGCTGGCTTCCGGTGACCGGAGCCGCCTGCTTGTTGTCTCGGGAACGGAAGTGAGCGAGTAGAAGTTTTGGGAAGCACTTGGTGTGGTGGTTTCGTCGGACGGGCTTTCAAGTCCGTCTCTTCGTAGGACAGGCATCTTGCCTATCTCTGAATGACAGGCTGGAAGCCGGTCCTACAAAGAGACCTGAGGTGATTCTCTTTGTTCGGCGGGAGAACCCCTGCCGAGTCTCGTTCCCTCCTCTCATCGACGTACACTCGAGACATGCCTATCCTCCTGGTGTTCGTCCTTATCGCCGCGTGTTTGCCGATCGAGTGGCCAGCTCCGCCGGTCGATCCGCCTCGGGAAGTGGCCGCGTCGCTGACTGGCTGCGCGGTAGTTCTTGCGCTTCTGGCCGCGATGACTCTCCGCACCTGGGTCGTGCGAACGCTTCAGCGCGATCCCGACAGTCGGTTTGAAGTCGCTCACGTTTACGGTTGCTGGCGGCGTGTTTTATTCTTCGTGAACGTGGGGGTGACTGCCGGTTGCGTTCTGGGGTTGGGTTGGGGTTGGCTGACTCGACGCGAGTTACTCGTCTTCTGGCGTGGAGAAGCCCGACTGGCTCCGTTCGCGGAGTTGCTTGTCCCTCTGCCGTACTTCGCTCTGCTCTTCGGGTGCTGGCTGATCTATTTCGACGCGGAGCGCGAACTGCACCGTGCCCTGTACAAGGACGACCGGCCGTTCTGGTCGCGACTCGCTTACATCCTCCACAATCTGCGGCAATTCGCGCTCTTGGTGCTGTTGCCAGTTGCTCTCATCGCGACTCAGCAGACGCTTAGCCGGTTCGCGCCAGAGACGACGCGAAGTGATGCGTATCGAGCCGCGTCTCTGACGGTGGTGCCGGTGATGATTCTGTTTCTGCCACTTGTGATGAAGCCCCTGTTGGGTTTGCAGTCGATGCCGGCCGGGCCGGTGCGTGATCGTCTCGAAGCTCTCGCGAAGCGACTGAACTTCCGCTGCACGGATTTCCTGTTGTGGCCGACTCATGGAGCCGTTGCCAACGCGATGATTGTCGGATTACTGCCTCGCGTGCGCTTTGTGGTGTTCACCGACCGCATTCTGGAGGAGCTTCCGCCGGAAGAAGTCGACGCGGTGTTTGGGCACGAAGTTGGGCACGCCAAGCACGGGCATATCTGGCTCTACGCGGGGTTTCTGACGCTCAGTCTGTCGGTGCTGGCCGCGCTATTGCTCCTCGTCGGTCAGCAACTCGATGCGGCGATGCCGGTGCCGACGGAATACGCCACCTGGCTGGGGCTAGTGCCCGTGACTCTCCTGGGCGCGTACATGTTCGTGGTGTTTGGGCTGTTGTCGAGACGCTGCGAGCGTCAGGCGGATGTGTTCGGCTGCAAGGCGGTGTCGTGTATCAATCCCGCGTGCGTGTGTCACGACGAAAAGACAATCTACGCCAAAGGCGGAGCTTCTCTGTGCCCGACGGGGATTCGCACCTTCACCCGCGCTCTCGAACGGGTGGCTCAGATCAATGGCTTCGGCGGTCCGCAACCAGAGAAGCAGTTCACGCTCGGCGAGTTGCTTCGCGGGGCGTGGGCGTGGATGCGAGCCTGGCAACACTCGCCGATGCCGCGACGTGTGGCGTTCCTCTACACGCTTCTCGACAGCCCCACCGATGAACCTCGCTTCCAGCGCCGGCTCGCGGTGTTCAAGTGGGTGCTCATGCTCATCCTGGCAGGCGCCCTCGTCGCGCTGGGTCAATCGGTCGGCTGGAAAGAACTCTTCGACGCGATGTGACGTTCATCGGAGCCGGAAGCGTTAGAGCGCGTTTGGTGTGTGGTGTGTTTGGTTCGCTCGTGTTTTGGTCTGCTGTGCTCCTTGTGTTCGGTTTTGGCTCGACATTTGGTGTCGGGTATCCCCTCCCCCCACCCACCCCTGATTTCGTTTATTGCAGTTTCTCCAATGATTTCCTGGCGATATTCACTTTGCATTACAAAGTTGTGGCCGTTATGGCGCGAAAATGCCAGAAATCCAAGGTGTTTCTCCTGGCCAGGGGTGGCCTTTATCGAACGGGCGTTCCCAGAAACGCAGAAAAGCCGGTGTTCCGCAAGGGAACTCCCGGCTCAGTGTGTTGGGGTTGTTGTGTGGGGTGCGGCACTGGCCTGCGCGTCCCTCAATAAGCAACTCTGGGTGATTAGTGAACAAAAGTCAAGTTAATCAATTCCAAATTCCCTCCAGACACCACACACCCACACAAAACACGCTCGAGCGACGGTTTTTGAATGTACCGTCGCTAACGCTTCCGGCTCCGATTGCCCCGCCGGTTGACCCCTTCTGCACTTATCGTGTAAACTCAAGGCATCTCGAACCAAAGGAATGCAATGAGTTTCGGCGATCAGGCCGATATCGACTACGCCACCGCGAAGGGTCGCGACTGGCCGAGCGTGAGGCAGTTCAACGTGTTTCTGGCCAACCGCATGGGCGCTCTGCTCGACTTGGTCCGTCGGTTCGAGCAGACCGAGGTGCGCGTGGTGTCGCTTACCGTGGTGGAAACAGCCGACTGCGCCATCATCCGGCTGGTGCCAAGTCACTACGAACGCGGATTCGAGATTCTGACCGCGGCGAAGTTCCCCTTCACGGAGAGCGATCTGCTCGTGGTGAAGTTGCCCGACGACGACCGTCCGCTGCTGACGATCACCAAGGCGCTTCTGGGAGCGGAAATCAACATCGGCTACATGTACCCGCTGCTCATCGGCGTCGGCCCGATGGGCAACACGGCGGTCGCGGTTCACGTGGACGACTTCGAGGGAGCAGCCTCCGCGCTGGAAACTCAAGGCTTCACGCTCTTCACCGAAGAAGACTTGAAGGAGTAATCTGTGGAGCGCGGGCGTCTCGCCCGCATTCAGACAAGCCGCTGGGAGCAATCCCGGCCGCTTGGCGTTTGGTGGTCAGAATGGGATTGGGTCCATCTCACCAGCCGCTCGTCGCCGATTCCGCTCCTCAATGAAGTCGCGCAGGGCTGCTGGAAGCGTATCGAGATCGAGGGGAGGCGCCACCCTCAACCACATCATCCCATAACGGAGCTGCGGCTCGCGATTGAATGCAGCCAGAATGTTCTGCCCTTCGTGAACGGCAACGTGACCAAATCTCGCAGCAAACGGGAGGAAGTTCTCCGCGGCACGACACGCAGCGTAGCCGTCAGGTGATTCCTCCAAGTAATACTCCCCTTCGCACGAACCAGTTTGCATTACATCGTGCAACGCGAGTTCCGTCACAGACGAGAATACTGGGTCGTTGGATGCGAGGTTATGACCGCTTGTATACCAGTCGCTGGGGCGTTCATAACGATGCACGGGCGGATCGGAATCGTCAAAGTGTTGAACCTGAACCCCGCAATGCGGCCAGCTTTTCAGCAAGAGCGACTGTCCGTGATCAATTCCCGCCAGTTCAGAGATGTTCCAGAACCGGCCGTATGGCAGCGAGTTAAGTTGGGTATCGCAGGCAAAGGCGATCCACTCGCGGATCGATGGCGGGAACTTTCGTCCCAAGTTCCTTTCTGCCCAAGCTTCTTCCACCTCTGCCTGTCTTCCGCCCACATCTCCCAGCGCGATTCCATGCCATCTCTTCGTGAACTCGCGGATGAGTCGCCAGCGTTCACGCTAGCCGTCCGGAATGCCGTGCCGAAATACCGGCTCGCACTCCGTCCCGTAACGCATCCGTCCGCACCACTCTGTTCCCGCTTGTTCGCGAAGCTCATTGCGTCGCGGCTTGAGTTCCCAGAAGCGGTCCGCGAACACCGGCAACTGACGCATCTCTTCTTCAATGCGAATGAGTTCGCCGCGCGGGTCGTTGTGCTCGTCGAGCCAGTCCGCGAACACCAGTCGCAGTGTGCGGTCCGCGGGCTGAGACTCAATCGCCTTCAGGAAATCATCGTGCGTGTGAAGCATGGGCAGATTGTTTCGGAAATGAACCGATCACACTCCTTCAAACACCTCCGCGACTGGCACGCCGAAGCCCGGCAACACGTCTTCGCCGGGGAGTGAGTCGCCGGAACGGTAAAGCTTCGCGGTCCCATCCGCCTTGTATGCCCACACATTCTTCGTCGGGACATAGACGACCCACACCAACCTCACCCCCGCGCGCAGGTATTCATCGAGCTTCGTCTCAACATCCTCCGCGATGTCGGTAGGCGAAATCACTTCCACGGCGAGGTCCGGGGCCAGTTGCATCTTCCCGGCGGGAACCTTGTCGTCGGGAAGACGCCCGAATCGGACGAACGAGACATCGGGCCTTCGTACCTGCTTGGGTTTGGCCGCGAACAACTGATACATCGCGCTCTCGGAGAACACGAATCCGAGCCGGTTCGCCCGAACGTGTCCTTTCACGGCGAAGTTTAAGTTGCTTTCCACGATCCCTGCGGTGGTTGACATTGGTTTCTCCACCCAAACGCCATCAATGAGTTCGCATCCGGCTCGGTCGTCATCTGGCGGCATCTCGGCGGGGTGTTTCGGCACCCACTTTCCGTTGATAAGTTCGCAACCCGCGCGATCCTCTTCGATCACGGACTCTGAGTCGGCGTCAAGTGTGGTGGCTCCGTCGATTGGATCGAGTTCTTCGTGCATGGTGTACCTCCGCGACTTTCAAGCGCAGTATACCGCCAACTTCTTCCACACACCACGCCGGCAGAGTACCATCGCGGCATCTCTCGGAGGTTCCGCCATGCGAACCATCGCTGCTACTGCGCTCACCGTGTTGTGCGTGATCGCTTCATCCTCGCGGGCCGCGGAGCCATCGCCGCATGCGCGCGGGGAGACGATGCTCGATGCGTACCTCAAGCATCAGGTGAAGCAGATCGAAGACAACTGCCTCACGGACATCACCACGAAAGCAGACTGGGAAAAGCGTCGGCCAGTTTTGCGGCAACAGTTCTTCGACATGATGGGGCTGTGGCCGCTTCCCAAGAAAACCGACTTGAAGGCGACCGTCACCGGCACCGTGGAGGGCGAAGGCTTCACGGTCGAGAAACTGTACTTCCAGTCGATGCCGGGGCTGTTCGTCACGGGCAATCTGTACCTGCCGAAGGCGAACCCCGACCGCAAGGTCGGGGGTGTGAAGTACCCCACCATCCTTTATGTGTGCGGGCACGGCAACGTTGTGCTTGAAGGCGTCTCGTATGGGAGCAAGGTGCATTACCAGTATCACCCCGCGTGGTTCGCGACTCACGGCTACGTGTGCCTCATCATTGACACACTTCAACTCGGAGAGATTCAGGGGCTTCATCACGGAACGTATCGCGAAGGAATGTGGTGGTGGCACGCACGGGGGTATACCCCTGCGGGTGTGGAACTGTGGAACGGCATCCGCGCGCTTGACTATCTCGAAACGCGCCCCGAAGTGAACACAAAGCGCATCGGAGTGACGGGTCGATCAGGTGGAGGCGCTTACAGTTGGTGGCTCGCGGCCGCGGATGATCGCATTCAGGCCGCGGTTCCGGTCGCGGGGATGGTCGATCTTCGTTCGCACCTAATCGAAGGAGTTGCCGAGCGACTCAAGAAGGGCGTGATCGCGGGGCAC
>JAKEEV010000593.1 GCA_022616395.1 Planctomycetia bacterium
ACTCGATAGAGATGATGCGATCCCAGATGACATCGCTGGCGCTTTCTTCCACTTCACATTCGGAGGCATCCCGAACGGCCGATGATTCGGCAGATTCAGTCTTCAGCCCGAAGGGCTGTGACAACGTAGCCCAGGGCAACGCCCTGGGTATCGAGTGATTTGAACCGCGCAGCCTGAAAGGCTGCGACACAGGCACATTGTCCCGAGCTTTCAGCCTGGAAGACAAATCAATCTGCAAACCTGGGCCTCCCCAGGCTATGTTATCACAGCCCTTCGGGCTGAAAGCATCGCGAGTTTGCACGCCCCGATGATCGACACGCGAACCAGAGGCGCGAAGATCGGCTGTTCCAACTTCGTCTCCGGGTCGCAGGTCGCCCAACTGAACCCATCCGTCCGGGGTCCAGAACGGGTGGTTGGCGGTGGCGGTGATCGTCTTGCCGAGGTGAGTCTTGAGTCGGTACACAGGCTTCACCCCGTTCCACATCACATCGGTCACCTGGCGCGGAACGAGCTTCCTGTCTTCGCCAAGCGCGTGAATGGTGAACGGCCGTTTGTGGAAGAACAGGTCACCGACTGTGGTAACCTCGCCAGTCGTCGCGTTCGTCACGCGAGTATCGCTCGTCAAACATTTATTAAACCCGTAGCCCCCAAACATCACGATCAACTCGAAGATTTCTTCTGCCTTCTCCTGGGTGAGGCCGCGCTCCTGTGCGCCCTTGATGAAGTCCGCGCGGCGAGCGTCGATGATGCTCGCGTTCTTCTTGCTGATGGCCTTGATACAGGCGTACGCGCTGGACAACTCAATCCCGCCGAGACGGTTGAGGATGCGCATAATGGCCTCTTGAAAAATCATCACGCCGTATGTCTCGCCGAGAATCTCCTCCAGTACCGGGTGGGCGTACTCGGGCTTCTTGCGGCCGTGTTTGCACTCGATGTACTCGTCCACCATGCCGCCTTCGAGTGGGCCAGGACGGTAGAGCGCGGTGCAAGCCACGATGTCGCGGATGTTGTCCGGCTTCATCCGCTTGAGTAACTCGCGGATACCCTCGCCCTCGAACTGGAACACGCCCTTCGCGTCTCCGCGTTGCAGAAGCTGATACACGCCCGCGTCATCGAGCGGCAGTTTCTGCACGTCGATGTCGATGCCGCGGAGTCTCTTGATGAGCTTGAGCGTGTTGTCGATCAGTGTGAGCGTGCGCAGGCCGAGGAAGTCCATTTTGAGCATCCCGACCTTTTCCAGAATGCCCATTTCCCACTGAGTCGTCATCGTGGTTGTGTCGGCCGGTGCTCCGTCCTCGCCTCCTCCGTTGCGCTTGGGTGGTCGTTGAACCGGCACATAGTCCGTGATTGGCCCGTTGGCGATCACCACGCCGGCCGCGTGCGTACCCGCGTTGCGGTTCATTCCTTCCAGTTTTCGAGCAATGTCCACCATCTCGCGAATCTGTGGATCCTGCTCGTACTCTCGGCGGAAGTCCGGCGATTGCTCCAGTGTCTCGTCCAGGCTGTAGGGGATCGTGGTCGAACCTTTGGTGGGAACCAGCTTGCACATGAAGTTCACGCGATCCAGAGGCACATCGAGCACGCGGCCGACGTCCTTGAGCGCTGCTTTCGTCGCCAGCGTGCCGAAGGTGCCAATCTGAGCAACCGAATCGACTCCGTACTTCTGCTTCACGTACTCGATCACCATCTCTCGGCGATCCTGGCAGAAGTCGATGTCGATATCGGGTGCTTCGCTCCGGTTTGGGTCGAGGAACCGCTCGAAGAGCAGATCGTACTCCAACGGATCGACGTGGCTGATGTAAAGCACATAACTGACGATGGCCCCGCAACCGGAGCCGCGCGCGGTCGAGGGAATGCCCTGCTCGCGCGCGAAGCGAACGAAGTCCCACACGATCAGAAAGTAACTGGCGAAACCCATGCGGCAGATGATGCCAAGTTCGTGCTCGAGGCGCTTGCGAGCGGCTTCGGATGGGTTCTCGCCATAACGCTCTACTAACCCCTGCGCGCAGAGTTCGCGCAGGAAGTCTTCCGGCTTCTTCGCCTCCGGCGGCTGGAAGACCGGGAAGTGTCGCTTCTTGAAGTCGAGTTCGATGTTCACCCCATCAGCGATCTTTTGACTGCATTCGACCGCGTCGGGATATTCCGGGAATAGCCGGTACATGTCCTCCGGGCTGCGGACGTAGTAGGGGTTGGGCATTCGCTCTTCGGGATACTTCTTCTTGCGCGGGTCGTGCATTTGTCGCGTGTTGATGCAGAAGAGGACATCGTGAGCGCGAGCGTCTTCCGAGCACAGATAGTGTGCGTCTGCCGTCGCCACGAGCGGTACGCCAAGCTTCCGCGCGATGTCCGCCGCGACAGGTGTGCATTGATCCTGAAGCGAGATGCCGTTGTTTTGAATCTCGATGTAGAAGTCGTCTCCGAAGACCTTGTGGAACCACGCGGCGAGTTTCTCCGCTTCCTTTGGCTTGTCCCGCAGGATGTACTGATTGAACTCGCCCGCCAGACACCCACTGAGGCAGATCAAGCCTTCCTTGTGAGCTTCGAGAATCTCGCGGTCGATGCGCGGATCGTAGTAGAAGCCTTCGAGGTACGCGATGCTCGAGAGTTTGATGAGGTTCTTGAAGCCGGTCGCGTTCTTGGCAAGGAGCGTCAGGTGAGTGGAAGCGCCGAATTCTGTCTTCGAGGTCCGGTCCGTGCGGCTGCCGGGAGCAAGATACGCTTCGTAGCCGATGATGGGTTTGATGCCTCCCTTCGTGCATTCGTTGTAGAATTCAATCGCGCCGTAGAGGTTTCCGTGATCGGTGATCGCGCAGGCGTTCATGCCGAGCTTCTTTGTCTGCTCGACGAGCGCTGGGATACGATTGAAGCCATCGAGGAGGCTGTAGTGCGTGTGCAGGTGAAGGTGGCAGAAGCAGCGGGCCATCGCGAGTTCCCTGAGCAGTGAACATGCGGATAAAGGCGGTGTGTTCGTCGTTATACCCCGCCTTGCGCAGTGGCGAAAGACGAACCACTGGCGCCAAAGTAGTAGGCATTCGCTGGGTGCTGTTCTGGAATGTAGTCCTCACGCTCCGCGTGAGGTGGGAAAGACCTCACGCGGAGCGTGAGGACTACAATTTTGAAAGCCGAACCACGGGCGCTGTGCGCTGAGTTGGGCGCGGTTATAACCAGGTGGAGAGGATTGTCGCGTGTGCAAGGCACTCTTGTCGATGTGCGTGGTTGGTTTGCTGGCACTCGTCGCGGGGTGTCAGTCGGAAGATCCCGTATTTGTGTCGAAGGAGTTCAAGTTCACCGCGAAGTTCCCGCGACCGCCAGAGGTGAAGGAGAAGCGCGGAACCGGGCGAACGACGACGACGTTCTCGAACGTCAACCAGAAGACGGGAGTCTTACAGGTCGCGGTGAGCGAGGGGGAGATTCGCGGGGACGAATCGGGTGAGGAGATTCAACGGATGCTCGACAACACACGCGATCACATCATCGTGAACGCGCGTGGAAAACTCACGTCAAGCAACTCGATAACGATCGTGGGTAAGTATCCCGGTCGCGCGTTTACCGCCAAGGTCATTCAGCCGACCGGCGCGCTGCGTGCTCGCGTCTACATCGCCGGAAATCGACTCTATCAGGTGTGGGTCGTGGGGCTACCGGAATACGTTAACTCTGACGAAGCAACCGCGTTTCTCGAATCGTTCCGACTCACGGAGTAGTGAGTTGCTGAGAGTCGCCCGCCGCTTGCGGCCAATCGCGCTGGTCTCTTGATCGTCCCGCGGCGCACTGTGGCGGTTTGCGAAATGAGGCATGCACATTCACGGTAAATTCACAGACGAACGATGGAAAATCTCCGGCGGTTGGTTATCATCGTGTGGGTTGTGGAGTTGGCTTGTCACTTCGCCCATCCTTCAAGTCACGCATCGGGAGGCCGTATGCGCAAGTTCTGGCGGAAGCAGCACACAGTCAAACATTCGCCCCCCCCCTCAGAATGACCCTCGGCGCACTGTCTTGCGCCTCGAACAGATGGAAGACCGCGTCGTGCCTGCGAATCTCGTCCTCGAAGTCACGACCTTGATGGACACGGAAGACCCAAACGACGGCGTGTTTTCCCTGCGGGAGCGGATCACGCAAGCAAACGGGGTCGCTCCTGATACTCAACACCGCATCCACTTCAACAACAGTCTCTGGGGTGGGACTCTCAGGCTCGATCCGCAGAAGGGCGCACTGCCTGCATTCTCAAAGAACATCTTCCTGGATGGGCCAACAAACAGAATCACCATTGAGCGCGATCCAGGAACGGCGGTCAAGCATCGTCTCATCCAAATCAATGCATTTTCAACCTCAACACTCGCGCGACTGAAATTGCTCCACGGTGAAGTGGAGGGCGACAGCGGAGGAGCAATTCTCTCGAACGGCAGCCTGACTGTCCAAGACTGTGAGATTCGCCAAAACAAAGCAGCAACCTTTGGTGGCGGGATCGCGGCCTTTGGGGGAACACTCGACGTTGTGGGTAGTACCATCACCGGAAACTCGGCAAACACCTCAGGTGGTGGCGGTATCTACATCAATCCTGGTGTGTTCACGAACATTACCAACAGCTACATCCTCCTCAATACCACCAATGGCTTTGGTGGAGGGATCCTGATTTCACCATCGAACGATCCAAATCAGCCGACGAATGTGACCCTGAATGCGGTTGAGGTGGGCGGTAACACTGCAGCACTCCAGGGTGGTGGCATCCACGCGGCAAAGGCGGCTCAGGGTGCGGGAACAGCTCTGACCTTGACTGGCAACACGAACATCCACAACAACATCGTGACTCACGCTCTCGTTGGGGAAGGGGGTGGCCTTTACTTTGGTCGTGGGACGTTAACTCTGGCCGGGGTCACAATCGCTTACAACGCCGCGGCAAGGGGTGACGGAACGTATCGTGTCCAGGGGCTAACAACTATCAGTCCTGACCCGGTCTTCGTGTACATCGACGATCAAGAGATGCTGGGGCCTTGATTCGGTCGCCGATTCATGGCGGGTCGGATGAACCTGGCCCGCTTCTCTTCTCTTGTCCGCTGGAACCTCACCATGAAGCGATTAACTACATACCTGTTAGTTTTGCTGGGATCATTTGCTGCATTCGCCTCAGATATTCCCCCGCCGCGTCCCGTGGATGTCGCAGCTCTCGTCCGGCAGTTGGGCAGCGAGGACTTCAAGGAACGCGAGGAAGCCAGTCGTCGGCTAACTGCTCTTCCCGTCAATGAGCCTCCCGCGGAACTGCTCGCGGCTTTGAAATCGCCGAATCCAGAAGTTCGCGACCGAGCCGCGAAGGTCGTACAAACCATTCGCACGCGAAGCATCGCCAATCGCTTGTCTCGCGGAGTGGGCTTCGCCAAGCGCGGCGAGGTCGATTTGTTCGTCGCTGCCACGGCCACATGGGACTTGAAGGCGGAGGACACGCGGCTCTGGGCGCCGGCTTTCGAGTTGGGACAGAAGGTGGCCGCGAAGGCCGAAATGAACGGGAAGATCACGCCTGAGGCCCAAGCCAAAGCACAAGCACTCGATGCAGCACTCAAGCGTGTGCTGGCAGAGTCGAAGGGGGATAACCCGGATCTTCCCGCCCTCCGTGCCGAACTCGATCGCATCATGCGTGAGCGGTTTAAAATGGCGGAAACGACGCGAAATTGCACGCTGCACGGTTGCCCCCCCGTCCAGTATGGCGATTTCCCTCTCTACCGATCAAAATGCAACCCGTGGTTGATCCGCACCGACGGTGTTTACGTTCGCAAAGCGTTTGACGCCAATGGCGAACCCCTCATCGCGATTCCCGAAGCAATCCAGGCCGCTGGGGTTGCGTGTCCGTGGGGAATTACAGGTGTGATAGTGTCGCGTGGTGACGTCAGCGCGAAGACGATGATTGGCATGTCGTTTGTCCTCGCCAACGGCAATGTCACGACCGGGGATAACATCTACAACTCCATCGTCATTTGCGATGGGGATGTCTTGGTGACCGCTAACGTCTCAACAAGCCTCCTCATCGCTCGCGGGAATATCAAGATCGACGGGGCCGGCACCGAAAATACCCTGATCGCCGGCGGGAGCGTCACGATTGCCAAAACCCCACCCTTCGGTCCCCCGCCAAAGGCACGCGAGAACATCGTCAAGGAGAAGGAACCCAATCCCCTCGGCTTCATCACCTTTTTCGAGTTGTCGCGTGTGGGGCTGGAAGTGAAAGCCGCGGATGACGCGGTGAAGGTGTCGGCGGTTGCGGTTGGGAAGCCATGCGAGAAGGCCGGGGTGAAGGTGGGAGACACAATTCTGGAAGTCAACGGCAAGAAGCCTCTCGATGCCGAATCACTCAGGAGGCTTCTGCGTGATAACTTGGCTATCGGAGATGCAACCGTCAAAGTCCAACGCGGAGACAAGACCGAAACCGTCAAGGTTGCGTTGCCGGAATAAGGCGTTTGCAATCGGTTGGTTGCAGCGGGCGACGCTCACCCGCGTGGGTCGTGGACGAATCCTTCGTTGACGGTCACGGGGACCGGTTCATCGATCTCGGTTCCCGGCAAGAATTCGACCATCGCCCGCATGATTTCTTCTCGGATGCTCAGGAACGCAGCGGCCACGTCCGGGTCGAACTGCCGGCCCGCTTGCCGTTCGACTTCGGCGAACGCCCACGAAGGCGGCTTGCCTTTCTTGTTCTCGTGATAGAGCCGGTGCGAAGTCATCGCGTCGAAGGCATCCGCCACGGCCACGATCCGAGCCAAAAGCGGAATGCTGTTGCCCACAAGCCGATCCGGGTAACCGGTGCCGTCCCAGCGCTCGTGGTGGTTGCGAACTATCGGGATGATCGGGCCCATCTCCGGAATCGACGAAAGAATCTCCGCACCCTTCGTCGTATGCGTCTGCATGATCGCGTATTCGTCGCCGGTCAGTCGGCCGGGCTTGCGCAGAATCGCGTCGTCGATCCCGATCTTGCCGATGTCGTGGAGCGGGCCGCCGAGCTTGACGAGTTCGAGTTGGTCGTCGGAGAGTTCCACTTTTTCGGCCAGCATCGTCGCGTAGCGCGTGACGCGCTGAGTGTGGTTGCCGGTGTAGTCGTCCCGCAGTTCCACCGCCTGAGCCAGCACCGAGACCATCTTGAGGAACTGATCCTTCTGCCGGCGGAGCAACTGCGCGCTCTCGATGGCAGCCGACACATGCGCGGCCAGCGCGTCGGCCAGGTGCAGATCGTCCTCGGTGAATGGATTCTGCCAGAAACTGCGATCCAGGTGCAAGACACCCAGCCGCTTTCGCGGAGTGCGCAAAAGTACGCACAGCACGCTGGCCATCGCGCCATCGGCGATGCTCTGGGTTACCTTTGTCTCGTCGTCGGCGGTCAGTGTGCTGTAAAGCAGCGAGACACCGCTGGCGAAGCATCGCGTGGTGAGCTTCTTGGAGTAGTGGAACCGGCCGGGCGGTTCACCCTGACCGACCGCCAGCGCTCGCAGCCGCATCTTGGGTTCGGGGCCTTCGCTTTCGGCCAGCACGATCGCGCCGCGCTGAGCTTCGAGCACGCTGACCGCGTCGTTGAGCACCGCGTCGAGAAGTTGGTCTTCGCTTTGCAGGTTGACGAAGTGGTGACCGGCGCGCAGGAGGGCGAAGAGTTGCTCGCCGGCTCGTGGCATCTGGTTGCGGTCGTAGGCAATGCGCCGAAGACCTTCTTCAAAGCTCGATGGTGCCGCGGCAACGACATGCTGGTTGGAAGGTGGCCCGTCTGGAGTCGCTTCGGTCATTTCGACAATGACCGCGACCTTGCCGAACTGCACAATATCACGAGTCTTGAGGGGTTGCTCGCCGGGACCAATCCGCACGCCGTTGACGTAGGTTCCGTTGGTGCTTTCGAGGTCGCGGACATACCAACCATCGTCACTATGCCGTACTTCCGCGTGCCGACGGCTCACGGAGCTGTCGTCGAGGACGATTTCCAGCGATCCGAGCCGACCAGCGCGCAGCAGCGTCTCAGATTCCCAAACCTGTCCTTTAATGTCGCCGCTGATGCCGCGTAGCCGTAGAGGACGTTTCACGGCCCGAACCCTCCGCCTGCCGGTTCGCGTGGTTGTGCGGACCGACACAATCCGGTCAAGTGTATCACGGATAACGAGATTAGGCTGCCAGGAGAGCTGTTTTACACAGGTTTCTGTTTAACACACATTTCACTCGGCCCTCAATCTGCTCGCAAGGCTTTTCCAGTGATTCGTGAGAGTATGGGGAAGAGATTCGCCCGGAGCAGAAATGGAGAGGCAGTGAACAGTCATCAGTGGTCAGTCATCCGTGAACAGAAAAGGCCAACCAGAACGACCACCGCTAACTGTTCACTGATGACTGACCACCGATGACTGATTACTGTTCACTGCCTCTCAAGGGCGGTCACCGGGTCGGCCGAGAACAGCGTCCGAGGAGTGGGCACCGGCGGCGACGCGGCCGTACACGTTGCGGTAGATGTCGTCTCCGTGTGGGCCGATGTGTGGGGACGTTGTGAGTCGGACGTTTCCGCCAACGAACAGGACGTTCATTCCGCCGCCGTGTGGAGAAACCGGGCCAGCGCCGGGAGCCACACTTGAGGCCGGGAAGTCGGCCGCGATGGGCATCAGGTCGTGTTCCGCGCCTTCGGAGGAGTTGGTGGGGTATCGGAGTCCCACTAACTCACCGTTGGGTCCGTGGAAGCCCAGTGTGTAGGAATAGATCGCAATATTCGAGGTCGCTGGGCAACCGGGACGGTAGCCTGAGGGCAAGTGTCCGCGATCGGTGAGCGAGGCGACGAACGTATCGGCTGTGGGGTTGTTCCCGGTTCCGATTTGGGGGTAACGGCCTTGCGGGTCGTTGTTGGCGTAATCCACCAGACCGGTGTGCAGCGTGCGGAGGCTATTCTGGCAGGCGACGACGCGGTTCTGGTGTCGCGCTTTGGCAATCCCAGAAAGAATCAGTCCCAAACCCAGAAGCGCAATCCCGGCCGCGACGAACAGATCAACGCGGAACCGGCCGCTGACGGTCCGCAGGTCGGGACCATCGCTGGGCGGTGGCGCTTTTGCAACCCCGGAGGGTTCAAACTCGCCATCGACCGGCGGATCGGTTCCCATTTCCTTCAGGAGCGTGGCGATGTCGCGCGGGGTGGTACCTGGTTCGGTTTTGCGTGGCTCGTGTTCGACAACGTACTGAGCGACTCGCGAGATGGCTCGAACCGCCAGCCCCGGCTGTGCTTCTGGGAGTTCGTCGCGCTCGGCTTCCGCGGCGGCAAGCAGCGGTGTGACAGTGGAGCGGATTTGCTCCAGACGTTTGGCCAGCGCCGGCTCTGCCTGAACACGCGCGAGAACCACCACCCGCTCTTCCGGGTCGAGCAGATCGAACAGATAACCGATCAGGTCTTCGTCTGTCATGGCTATTTCCCCGTTCCGCTGCGTGTTGCAGCGACACGGTTGGTGCCGGGATCGCTGGCTTCTGGCCCCTGACTCCTGACTCCTGACTCCTGACTCCCGTTCCAGTCCTCAGTCAGCCGGGCCAGAGCCGCGTGCAACCGGGACTTGACGGTGCCGACCGGGATGTCCAACACTTCCGCCACGTCGCGGTACTTCAGACCCTGGAAGTAAGCCAGGATCACCACCTGTCGGAGCAACTCGGGGAGGCGGTCCACCGCGGCTCGAACCAGCGCTCGTTGTTCGGTCCGGTCGGCGGATTCGGACGGGCCGTCGCCGGGAGCGGCGAGCAGGTCGAACAGCGGTCGCGGGCTGCCTTCCTCGTCGGTCGTGAGCGCGGTGTCGGCCCGCTGATCACCTCGTCGCGCCCGTCGGCGCAGCGCGTCGATTGCCTGGTTGGTGGCGATGGCGTAAAGCCAGGGACGCACGGGCCGGCCGGGTTCGTACTGCTTGATCTTGATGTACACCTGCACGAAGGTGTTTTGAAACACGTCATCGGCCAGATCGTCGTCACCGAGATAGCGCCGAAGGTAGCCGAACAGTTCCCGCTCGTACCGTCGAACCAGGGCACCAAAGACATCTCGCTCGCCAGCGCGCAGGCGGGCCAGCAGTTGTTCGTCGGTTTCCTGCGGTTCGAGGGGTGTTTCCTGCACGGCCCTGTTTACCTGTACGCGGCGGGCCGGCCGAGCGTTCGCGCGGCGGCGGGAATGGAGTTACGAAACCCTTCGCAAGATGGGCACTCTGAGCAGTGTATCACATCTCATTTTTCGCGGCCTGTCAACAGTGCTCAGAAACCAGTAATCAGTGAACAGTTATCAGTGATCAGTCATCGGTCATCGGTGTTCGCCACTCTTCCTGGAAACTGATAACTGATCACTGATTACTGATTACTGTTCACTGATTACTGATCACTGGTTTCTGACATCGTTCTTCCAAACCGAACACGTTCCGCATGCCGAGGTACAGAATCATACTGATCGACCGCACGGCTTCTTTCCGATTGACTTTGCTTGCACCGGCGCGGCGGTTTTCAAACAGAATGGGGTATTCGCCGAGCTTGCAGCCGGCCTTGTGACAGCGGAAAAGCACTTCCTGTTGGAACGAGTATCCGCGGGATTGCACGCGGTCGAGATCCACCTCGCGGAGCTTGCTGACTCTGTAACAGCGGAACGCGCCGCTGGCGTCTTTCACCGGCATGCGGAAGAGAAACCGCACCAGCATGTTGACGCTCTGGCTGATGACGCGTCTGGGCAACGGCCAGTTCTCGGTTCCTCCTCCGCGAACGTAACGCGAGCCGATCATCACATCGTACTTGCTCATGCCCGCGAGGATTCCGGGCAAGTAGCGCGGCGGATGGCTGAAGTCCGCGTCCATGTTCAGGAGGTAGTCGTAGTTCTGGGCCATGGCGAACTTCATCGCGGCGAGTAATGCGGTGCCCAGGCCGAGTTTGCCCGGCCGGTGCAAAACCTGAATCCGCGGGTCTTTTTCGCCCAACTCCGCGACGATCCGCCCGGTGCCATCGGGCGAGTTGTCGTCGATGACCAGCACATCGGCGTGTGGAACGACCTTGTGAATCTCGGCGATGAGAGCGGCGATGTTACCGGCCTCGTTGTAAGTGGCCAGAGACACCAGGAGTCGCGGTTCGCCCGTGTGAGGCGAGCCGGAGGCGTGAGCCTCGGATTGTGCTGAGTCGGGTGTGCGAACCCCCGGTTTCGATGAATCGAGCGTCACGGGCGGCTCAAGTGTGGCGTGCGGCACGATGGGTTACCTGTTATGTGTTGGCGTCCTCACACTTGCGGATTACAACGGTTACGCACGCGTAGCCGTTTTTATCCACAGTTCCGGCGGGAAGCTCTGGTAGAGTGCCGAGCAGGTACGCTATTTTCTAGGATACTGATCCCGTCCCGTCAGGCGGAATGCCCCTCACCGGTCGGGATTTCTCTTGGGTCTGACCGTCGCGCACCGCACGATTGGTCCTGGGTTCGGCGAGGTCTCATCATGTCAGCGATTGTCGAGATACCGTGCCCCAGTTGCGAGGAACCGCTCCGGGTGCCGGAAACGGTTTTCGGAAAGAAGATCAAGTGCAAACATTGCGGTCACATGTTCGTGGTGGAAGTGCTCGATGACGATGAGGAGCCCAAGCCGAAGAAGGGGGCAGTGAAGCCATCCAAGCCCGGAGGGTCCGCGAAGCCCAAGGCCAAGGAGGAACCCAAGCCCGAACCCGCTCCGACTCCAACTCCCCCCAAAAAACCCTACGAAGACGATGACGATGAGGGAGCCAACCCCAACCCCTTCGGCGTGGTCGATGCGGGCGAAGATATTCCTCGCTGCCCGCACTGCGCCAAGGAACTCGACCCGCCCGACGCGGTCATCTGTATCCACTGCGGCTTCAACAACGTCACTCGCACGAAAGTCGAGTCAAAAAAGGTATGGGCACCGGACGCCACCGACTGGATGAGCCACCTGGGACCGGGAATCGCCGCGCTGTTAGCGGCTATCGGCCTGATCGTGCTTGACGTTATCTGCTGGGTGAACATGAGCGACTGGCTGACCGGCACCTTCCTGGAGAAGGACGAGAAGGACGCGGCCGGGCAAACCGCCTTCTATGTGAAGCCCGGCGCGTTCATCGCGCTGATCATCGCCATCACCATCATGCCGATCATCGGCTTCGCCCGCTTCGCCATCAAACGGCTGGCGATCGAATACACGCCGACCGAGAAGGTCAAGAAGTAATCAGTCATCAGTCATCGGTCATCAGTCAGCGCGGTTTTCTCACCGATCACGATAACTGATTACTGATTACTGATAACTGGTTACTGGTTACTGGTTACTGATTACTGTTCACTGATCACTGACTCCCGCCATTCACCGAAGGTGATTCATGCTTGCCCAGCTCCGCACCTTCGCGCTGCTCGGCATCGACGCGGTGCCGGTCGAAGTGGAAGTGGACACAGCGCCGGCACGCGAGCCGAAGACGGTGATGGTCGGCCTGCCGGAACTGGCGGTGCGAGAGAGCATTCACCGAATCGGGCGGGCGATGGTGAACAACCACTACAGCTTGCCCACCGGCCGAACAGTCATCAACTTGGCTCCCGCCGACTTGCGGAAAGACGCGGGCGCCTTTGACCTGCCCATTGCGCTTGGTCTGCTCGTCTCGATGGGCCAAATCGCGGCGGACAAACTCGAAACATTCGCCATCGTGGGCGAGTTGGCGCTCGATGGAACCGTGCGCCCGGTGGTTGGCGCGCTGTCGATGGCGATGGAAGCACGTTCGAGCGGAATTGCGAAGCTCATCGTGCCTTCCGCGAACGCTCGCGAAGCAGCCGTGGTGCGGGAAGTGGAAGTGTACGGCGTTGAGTCGCTCGCGGAGGCTGTTGGCATTGTGACTGGACTTGCTCCAATTGATCCCGTTTCACCCGCGAACGATGAAATTGAAAAGCTCAACAAGTACACGATTGACTTCGCGGATGTGAAGGGTCAGGAGTTCGCCAAGCGTGCTCTGGTGGTTGCAGCCGCTGGCGGGCACAACGTCATCATGCTCGGAAGTCCCGGCGGCGGGAAAACAATGCTCGCTCGGCGACTGCCGACGATCCTTCCTCCCCTGACGCCTGACGAAAGTCTCGAAACAACGCGCATCTACTCCGCGGTGGGCAAACTTCCGGCGGGCGAATCGCTTCTTTGCACGCGACCATTCCGCAGTCCGCACCACTCGATTAGCGGGGCTGGGATGGTCGGAGGGGGAACAGTCCCTCAACCCGGCGAGATTTCGCTTGCTCACCACGGCGTTTTGTTCCTCGACGAACTGCCGGAGTTCAACCGCAACAGTCTGGAATCGCTCCGTCAACCGCTTGAAGAGGGCCGCGTAACGATTAGCCG